>NZ_CP150661.1:600000-900000 GCF_038024105.1 Polaribacter butkevichii | reverse complement strand
GTAAATTCCAGTTTTTAGATGGAATTTATAAGTAGATATCACAAGTAAAATACATAGAGCTAAAATACCTTTTTTGAGTGAAAAAAGCAGCAATCAAAAAGACCTTTTTATTCTGATTTATAAGTAGATTTTATAAAGTAGGAGAGAAGTTGGTATAAAAAAATAAAGCTCAAATATACTATTTGAGCTTTATTTTTGAAAATTGGGGGACATTAAATTTTGTGTTTAGCTTTTTAGAGCTATTTTATTTACTCTCTATAGCTTCTATTATTTCTAAAGGAGTTTTATGTGGTCTTCCTGTAGCTTTTTCAAAATCAGAAGGTATGTTATTAGCACCGTTACGAATACCTTCATAAATACCAGCAATAACAGTTCCTAAGAAATCGCCTAATTCTTTTTTTCTTTCGGTTGCATATTCATCAACAGAAACTCCGTTGTAAATAAGTTTTGTACCATATACTTGGTTTATGTAATCTGCTAATTGTGTTTGGGTAATAGGTGTGCCTACTAAATTGTAAACCTGTCCGTTGTGTTTAGATTCTAAAAGCATTTTTGTGTAAGCATATCCTAATTCACCTCTACTAGTATAGGTACATTTTCCATCCCCAGCACAATTTCTTATTTCTCCTTCTTTAACATAGGTGTCTATGTATTCTAAATCTGGTTCTATGTAAATTCCGTTTCTACCAATTACCCAATCTAATCCAGCGTTTTGCACATCTAGTTCTGTTTGTCTATTGCTTTGTACAATTGGGCTGAATGCGTTTTTTTCTGCATCGCCAACAATACTTGTATACACTATTTTTTTTACACCATTTGCTTTTGCTGCCTCAATAACATTTTTGTGTTGTTCAATTCTTTTTTGGGGTTCGTCCATTCCAGAAACTAAAAGTAAGGTAGTTACACCTTGCAATGCAGCATCAAAATGGTTACGATTATTATAATCTCCTTTTCTAATTTCAATGCCTAAATGGGCTACTTTTTCTGGAGTACGTGCTATTCCAATTACATTTTCTTTTCCTATTTCTTTAATGAGGTGTTTTGCGATAGACATTCCTAATTGTCCACTAACGGATGTAACTCCTATTTTCATACGATTAAATTTTAAATAGAATTAATGTACTGCAAAGGTGAGATTTCTAAAAATGAATTGGTAGGTAAATCTCTGATTAAAAATGGTAAAAGTGAGACTCGTTTTTATTGCAACTAATTATTTATGCTAGTTACTTTAGTAATAGATTTTTGTTTTTTTAGCAGTTAAAATTTTAGTTAAGAGTAATGTATGGCTTTTTTCTTTTATTAATTTTTATAAATACTTTAAAAAGTAAACTCCTACAGATAATTGGTGCAAACATTATCAGCAGGAGTGAGGTGGATTAAAAATTTTTACTTTATTTAATTTAAAGTGATTGTAAAACTTTGACCAGGCTTAAAATCATAACCTTCACCAATTTCAACAACCAAAACTGTATCAGAATCAATTCTTAGGTTTACAGACGAATTGCTTGATGTAAATCCGTTTATGTCTTGTGCGTTTTCAAAAGTAAAGTAGTATCTGTCATAAGTATCGGCTTCCATTACTCTAAATAAATCGCCGTAAGTAGCATCATCTGCCTTTGCAACTAGCTCAAAAGTAATACTGTTTTTATCGATATCAATATCATATAAATTTAGTAGATAAGAAGGGAATTCTACCGATTCGCTAATACTAGATGTTGCAGCTAAGGCACCTGCAGGTTGGTGAAATAAATCTTCGATTGCTAATTCAGCTCCTTGTGTAAATGCTGTAGATTGAAATGTGTTGGTTACTGTTACATTAGAACCTAATGTTATAGGGTCAGATATATCATCATTATTACTACAAGAATAAATTGTGATTGATAATAAGATTACAGCTAGAAATTTTAATTTAGAATAGTTCATCATTTTGTTTTTATATTGATTATTAATACTGCAAAATTGAAGTATTTCTAAAGTTATTTAATTGGCAAAATGATGATAAAAATGGTAAATTTGGGAATTACGCTAATTATTTATTTCTAAAGTTTTTAGGAGAAATACCCATTTTGTTTTTAAAAAACTTGGTAAAATTGGTTACTTCATCAAACCCAAGATCAAAGGCAATTTCTTTTAGACTTTTTTCTGTACTAACAATGGCGCGTTTTGCTTCTAGAATTACGTATGCGTCAATAAAAGATTTGGCAGTGTTTAAAGTAAAATCTCTAACTGTTTGGTTTAATAGTTTTGTAGAAATATGCAATTTATTGGCGTAGTCTTTTACGTTTCTAGTTTTAGTGTAATCAGATTCTACCAAATTTTTAAAATTGATAAAAGCATCGTATTGTTTTAATTTATGATTTTTTAACTCGCTTGTGTTAGATTTTCTTTCTAATTTTAATAAGTAAATGTTTAATAAGGATGCAATAATATTTTTTTTAGCAAAGCTATTTTCGGTTGTGAGTTCTTCTACAAGTTGATTCAAAAAAATATCATTACCTTCTTTATCATTGGCAATGGGTGATGTAGTATGATAATTATATAAGTGAGAAATTAAATTTATAGAAGATTTTGAAAAATAATTTAGCACAAAATCTTCAGTAAATATAATTAAGAAACCTTCGTATTTTGGATTTTTTTGAAACGCATGTACTTGTCCTTTCGCTATTTTTAAAACAGAACCAGCAGATAAATTGTAATCTTTTAAATCTATTTGATGTTTTCCAGAACCTTTAGTTACAATTAATAATGTAAAAAATGTTATTCTATGTGGTAATACAGGGTTATGATCTAAATTGGTAAATATTCTTGCAAATAGATTGGAGAGGTTAATAAATTCAAAATCTTTAGAGTTTGTGCTACTATTATATGATATGTTTGGAATGTTCTTCAAATTGTTTCTTTAAGTTCATTAACGGAATAATAAAATCTTTCTAAGTTTACTTTACTATGGAATTCCTGTTTTCTATTTTTTTAAATGAAGATAAATATACAAATTAAATTAGGTTGGTTTTCGTTTAGAAATATAATCGTCTTTAATATCTTGTATTTTTTTGATTATAAAGGTTTTTTATTTTACATAGTTGTCATAGATATTACTTAAAAATTAACAAAGTTGCGGATAAGAATCAATAGAATTCGTTTTTTTTTTTAGCTTAAATATTTTTTACTTGAAAAAAATGGGGCTTTAAAAAGTAGATAATCATCAGTAAATTAATATGTTATTTTTTTAAAACCTGACAAATGTCATAGAAATTACTAATACTATCCTATAGCTTTAAAAGAAAAAAAATAAAATAAATTTATATGATATGAAAAATAATATTCATTCTATTTCAACTATCGAAGGAGTAGGTTCTTCTTACGAGAAAATGTTTAAAAAAAAAGGGATATCATTAAGTGAAGACTTAATTATATTAAAGCCATCAACTTTAAAAAAACGATTTAAAGATAAAGTAGAAATTCAAAAAAAACTGAAAGGATTTATTACTCAAGCATCTTTTTTAGAGGTTACTAAAGATAAACAGTTAGCAGAAGTGTTTCAAAAATCTGGTTTACAGGGTTTAGCAGAGTTGTATTCTAGAAGCCCTCAAAAATTGGTAGATATTGTTGAGCAAGGAAAAAAGAAGGGTTTAATAAAAGTCAGTTTAACATTAGAAAATGCTTTTAATATTCAAAAAAGAGCTATAGAAACAAAATTTACAACCGTATTTTTTGGCACATTAAAAGATAAAAATAATAACCCAGTACCTAATGCAGCCATCTATATTAATAATAGAGAAACAGTAACAGACAAAAATGGTAAATTTTTTATTTCTAGAATAGAATATGGAAAACATAAAGTATTTATAGATGTAAAAGGGTTTAATCAAGTTTTACTTACAAAAGATTTTCAATTAAATAGAAAGGTTAGTAATACTATTATTCTAACAAAAGGAGATAGAAAAATAAACAGAAAAAATAGCAATACCGTAAACCCTGGAGATCAGTTTAAAACTTTAAAAGTAGCCATAGAAGATGTTAATATTGATGACCAATATTATATTACAAAATTATATAAAAATGGAAATATTGGTTTAAGATCGATACAGCAAAAACAAACTGATAATTGTATTTATACCAACAAAGTTAAAGTACTTCCTACTTTTTTTAAAGCAAAGGATATTCAATTAAAAAACACTTTTAAATGGGATGGAAATAAGTTTGTAAAGCTCTCAAAAACATTTTCGGAATTAAGATTATTAACAAAAAGAAATAAAATATAACGATATGGATTTTTTTTTAAAATGGGTATTTAACCCTGATGGCGAAGGTTGTGGTACTTGTCAAGATGCAAGTGGACAAATATATGATACAGAACCAGATAGACCACATCCAAATTGTGAATGTGAAATTCGTGAAGTTTATGTAGATGAAGATGATAATATTATTGATGAGTCAGAAGAAACGTGCGAAGAAGAAGAGAGTGGAGATGTCTCTGATACATATTTCTTAAATAAAGATTATATTAGAATTGGAGCAGATATTGATATAGATAAAACGTTTAATTCAAGTGAACTAGAAGGTTTAATAGAGTCTGAGTTAGACATAGTTAAAAATTTAAATTTTAGTCATGATGAACAGCAATTAAATGAAACTCATATACTTGAACCAGGTGAAACTGAAGATGATTTAAATCCATCTTTAACAATAACTTGGTCTTATACACAAAATGTTTGTAGAAATGTAGAAGGTAAAGTAACTTCAAATGATGTTAAAGTAAGCTTTTCAGACTTTGATTTTTCTTGGTATTAATTTTAGTGCACTATATACACATTTAATAAATCTTAGTAGCCTTTTTAAACCTACTAAGATTTATTTTTGGCTAAAGTAAAAACAGCTCTTCCTTTATAAATTTGTGCATAAAACCAAATACATAAAAACTTATTTTTCTATTAATTTTATAGAAACAGGTAGATGATCGCTATAACCATTTGGATTGTATTTTTTACCAGAAAGTTTAAACCTTACAGGCGTTTTATACTTGCCTTTAACCATTCCTTTAAATACTTCTATTTTGGCCGTTTCTTTTCCAATGGTAATATTACTATTATTAAATAAAAGTCCTTTAGAAACTAAAATTTGATCTAGAATACTCGAATTAGAACCATAAACGTAAGTACCTAATCTATTTCCTGCTAATTCCCACATTAAATTATATAAGTATGGGTTTCTGCCAGCTTTAACTTTTTCTAGGTTATTGGTAGAAAGGGCATATTCTTTTAATGATCTATCAAAAGGTTCATCGTTAAAATCGCCCAAAACTACAATCGGAATTTTGTCTCCAAGTTCTTGTTGAATTCTCATTATCCAGTAACTTAATGTTTCTGCAGATATAATTCTGTAAGGTTCAGATTCAAATTTGCCAGCCATTCTAGAAACCCAATGGTTTAGTAATAAAACCAAATCATTTCCTTTTATAGTTTCAAGTTCTACTTGTAAGATGTCTCTTGTTGGAGATCGTTTTGTTATTCTATATGTAAAAACTTTATTCTCACCATCTAGTTGTTTAATTTTATATTTATTAGAATCAAAAATAACACCAATATCAATACCTCTTTTGTCTTCCATACTATGATGAATTACTTTATACGCCCTTTGAGGTAATAATAGATTTAATTTATTTGATAATTGCTCAAGAACATAAAGATTTTCAACCTCACATAAACCGTAAATATCCGATCCTTTTTCTTGATTCATTTGTATCATTATAGAAACAAGATTGTTTAGTTTGTTCTCAAGTAAAGTACTATCCCAATATTTTAATTCTTTAGCTAGAGTTTTTGCAAGCCATTCTGGTCTTCTTGGAGATGTCTTTATATCAAATAAATTTTCTGTATTCCACCACGTTATATAATGTGCTACCATTAGCGTTATAATTAAAAGTTTTTTTATTTAGATTGTTGCCCCCAAATAGGTGCATCATTTAAACATCAGTTTTATCAATAAATATAAACATTTTTTTTGAGTAAATTTTCAGAGTTAAGTTTGTGATGTTATTGAAAATTAAAATTATTAGCTAGTTTTTAAAATTTAATTAGGATCTATGTTTTATGATTATACGGTTTTTCTTTTAGTATTATAATCTTTATTAAAGTTTTTATTTTTAATATTTATAAAAAAATAATTATGTTTTTTTAGTACTAGTTATTCTATTTGTAGATTTATTAAATAAGTGTTTTGTAGTTAAATTATATACTTATTAGTGCTTTAAATGGTTTTTTTAGAAGTAAAAAGGTAAATCAACACAGTTTAGAACAGAACAGGTTGGTACATGGTGGTACGGTATACCTCAGGATAGATGTAAAATAATTTCCTTTTATGTTTACAAAAAGAATGAAAGTTTATAGTGAACAAATCATTCTTATCAACTAACCTAAATTATAATTAAAATGAAAAAACAATTAAATTTAATGACTTTAAAAACACTGGCAATCGTTGCATTGTCAGCCGTTGCAATTTCTTGTTCAAACAATGACCAAGAAGTATTGGAAGATGACATGAATGCTATTCAGGATGAAAGTTCTGCTCCTGAAAGTAATAATTTAACTTCTGCTTGTAGTTTTGGGAATATGAAGTATACTTATTCTGGTGGTTTTGATGTTAACAAGAATGTTAATACAGAAATAGACGATAGATCTTGCCCTTATAATTATGTTCAAACAACCAATGGTACACCATATACTTGGGGTGTTTATAGATTAAGAGCAGGTACAAGTACTGATGGACTACAACCAAGAATAGAAAGAGCTAGTAGGGTAGTTACAAAAGTAAGAAGTGGAAACTATGTTAGTGTAAATGGAGTTGTTCGAATTAAAAAAGCAGGAGATGGAGCATCTACTTCTACTAATGGTAATTTAGGTAACAGTAACGGAACTTATTTTATACAAGCTAAAGGAACTCATAATGGTGGGGGTGGATCTCCAGATCCAGCAATTTGCTTGTTCGTAGCTAAGCCTATTACGGTAAATGGTGTGCAATATTATGATATTTACCGTGAGCAAATAACAGTTCGTGGTGGATCGGGTGCTGGCGGAAGAACATTGTATGGACCTATAACAAGAGTAAGACAAAATAGAGATTTTGCTGTTAATGTAACTACAGGTTTTCATCAAAACCCAGGACAAAGCATGTCTCATTATGTTAATGCTACCATAAATGGAGTAACTGCTAATTTTCAAGTTCCAAGACCAGATTTAGCAAAACAAGCTAAATTGCGTATGGGAGCTTACCGTTGTAAAGGTGGTGAAGCAGAAATTTTATGGCGTAGTGTAACTTCTGGTTTCAGAAACAATTAATAATTTATTATAATTAAATAAATGACTGCCTGAAAATTAATTTTCAGGCAGTTTTTTTATGTAATAGCTTTTATAAAAAACGGTTATTATGCTATAATATACAATAGGGCAGGTATTTTGTTTTTAGTGTAGTAAATGTAAATAACATACACTTTTAGAATGGGGCAGATTTAACTAAAAAGAGCTCTTTTATCACTAATTATAACTAGTTTAAATCTGGATAAATAGTGTGATGCAGAATAAATACTGTGTGTTTAATATCTATCTTTAGCAATCTAATTGATTATTATTTTTTTAGAATAGGAGTTATTAGAATCTGTAATTCTTAAAAAGTACACTCCCGGTTTTAGTCTTAATATAGAAATATTTTCATTTAAAAAGGTAACCTCTGGTAGGTATTTAGAATAAATAAGTTGACCGTTAATATTAAAAAGGTCTATATTAAGTTTCTTATAAGAATGAAGCGCTTTTGCTTTGATACTAAAATTTCCAGAATTTGGATTTGGAAATACCACAAAATCTTTAAAAACGTCATCTTTAAAAATAACATTTTTCTCTTCTTTTTTACATAATTCTATAAACCAAGAATTTAAAACGGCATAGTTTTCAAGTCCAATATCGGTAAGTTCAATAGTCCAATCTCCTTTAGCATCTTCATTATTAAAGGTTGATAATGCGTCGTTAAGTGATTTTTGACGAATATTAGAGCCACTTTTTAAACAGTTAAAAGCAATAGATTCATCATCAAAAACAGTAATTAAGTTTTTTTCAATAGAACAACTATTACGTGTTTTAAGTGTAATTTCGGTACCCTTTGGGCTTTTAATGGTTATTTTTAAATCTCCAATATTAGGGTGTGCTATATTTACACCTATATTAATGTCTGATATTATGATTGATTCTGGTACTGTTATAGTATGTGTTACAATAAAAGGTAAAATTTGATCTTCATTAAATATCTGTAAATCTAAATTTTGTTCAGATTCATAATTCGTACAATTACTAAAAAGAGCTACATTAATGGCAATGGTTTTTTTATTTATGGCAAAGAAATTGTTATTAGAAGCCTCTAGCATAAATCGGCATTCAGATGAAGTTATATTTGGAATATTAAAAGTGTAAGCGCCATTGTTGGGTATGTTTTTAGCAATAACTATATCATAAGAAATACCACCATTTGTAGAAAGTAGTAAATTTAACTGCTCCGCACCCAATAGTTTATTGGTGTTATTTACCTGCCATTTAATGGTTTGAGAGCTTCCTTTAGCTATTGTTATATTATCTTCTGCAAAATTTATAATTTTAAAGGGGCCATAGGCATCATCAAATGTAATTTTAATATCATCAAAAGTAGTTACTGCTTCTAAAGGAATATTTTCTCTAGTTGTTAATCTAAAATTTGCAGATCTAGAAACATTGGGTATTTTTTCCCATTGGGTACTATTTAAGCCAAATCTAAGGTCTGTAAGATTAGGAAAATACCTAACAGAATTTGTAGTTGGCGGATAACTTCTAAATAAAACAGCATCTGGGTCTTTTAAGTCTGGGTTTGGATATACTGTTTTTGCACCATTATCATTTATTTGCTCCCAGCAGTAGGTTTGTTTATTTTGATTATTAGGTAAAGCACTTAATTTAAAAGGAGTGCCAATGGGTAAAAGTAAATCTGTTCTTGTGTTTGTTGTATTTGAGTTGTTGTTTAATACGTTAGTAGTACCACAACTAGTATTGTTTAGCGTATTTTTTATTTGTTCAATTGATATGCCATGAAAATAAGCATCGTTTGCCAATTGAATGTTAGATGATTTTCCTAACCCAGAATATCCCATTATTGTAGATCCACTACCAGGTTCTACTTGTACTTTAGTTCCTTCGTTTCCTCCGGCAGTCCATGTGTGGTTGGCGCCTAATTGATGACCTATTTCATGTGCAAGCAAACTAAAATCAAAATAAAAACCAGTAGGTGTGTTGCTAGATGAATATGCGCTTCCTTTTTTACCACTTTCACATATACAACCTATGCAATTGGCATTTCCTTCTATGCCTACAGCAGATAAAAGGTGACCTAAATCGTAATTAGAATCGCCTATAACTTCATCAAGGTTTTGTTGTAACTCTTCTCCATACTCGGATGAGAAATCAGAATATGGATCGGTTTCTTCATCAAGATAAATAATAGCATCATTATTTTCAGCCAAAACAAAAGATACATTAAAATCTCTCTCAAAAACGGCATTTATATTCGTTAAACTAGCAACCAAAGCGGCATTTACATCTGCTAATGAGTTACCATGAAAACTAGAATATTCACCAGTTACAGACAATGCTAGAGTGAAAACTCTTTTTTGAGAACTATTCTTTTTTAATATGCCTTTTTGTTTTAAATTATTGTTTTTAACGCTTGTTTTGCATGAAAAAGGTAATAACATTTCATCTGAGGGGCTATGAAGAATAGAAAAACTATTTTTTAAATGAGTATTTGGTTGATAAAATACAGAATGATCACTTGCTAAAAGTACACCAGAAAAACCTTTGTTAGGAGAGAGGCTAAATCTTAAATAATTAGAAGGGGTATCTATACCGTAACCTACATAAGATTTTATAGCAGTATATTTTTTTTGCATTGCATTTTGCATAACAGATAACTCAGTGATTTTAAATCTTTCTAGTGTACCATTAGCATTCGGAAAATAAATAATATTTTTTTCTTTTTTTGAAAGCGTGTTTAAACCTTTTGTATTATTTAACGCAGTGCTCAGTTTTTTATAATCAAAACTATAAACAGTATCTTTTTTATTTTGTTTACTATTTCTTGATGTATTTAATTTAAAAAACAAATTATTTTGAGCCGTTCCTAAAAAAAAGGAAAAACAAAAAATAATAGTTATAAAAAAATGAAAATTAAGTTTCATTTGTTAGCTGTATAAGAGGTTAATATTAGTGTAACAAATAGTGATTAAAGCCATTTTTTTATTTAAAATAAATTGTCTTTTAAAAAAGGGAATCATCAGTTGGTTAGGTTTGGCTTGTAGTTAAAAAAAATATAGAATTATTTAGTTGAGGTAAGGTTAATTTAACAGCTTTCTTAAGGTGTTTTTAAAGAATAGACTAAATTATTTTATTTTTAAGTTCACATTATTTGTATTGTAAAAAGAGAAAATTTTATTAAGATAAATATACAAATTAATTGAGGTAAGTTTTCAACTTGAAAATAATTATTTTGGTGAAAGTTTAAATAAAACTTTAAAATAGGATGTTATTTTTAAAAATATAATATTGTATTTTACAAACTTGTCATAGATATCACCTTAAAACTGTTTAAAACTGACAAAGTTGCGGATACGTTGTGGGAATAAAAAATTATAAAAAAATAAGGCACTTAAGTTGGTTTTTGTTCTTATAAGCCAATCACAGCGTGTTTTTTTTCTTTTAAATGGAGTTGTTTAGGTGTTTTATTATTTTTTGGCTTGGTTTTAGCGGACAATCTTTCTGTAAGTTTAAACTAAAAGAGTTTTTGTGTAAGAATTATGCAAAAGCTATTTTTCAAATTAAAGAATATAGTATGAGTCAAGTAAAAGAGAACAATACCGTAAAAGTACATTATACAGGTAAATTAACTGATGGGCAAATTTTTGATACGTCTGAAGGAAAAGAACCAATTGAGTTTACTTTAGGAGAAGGAAAGTTAATACCTGGATTTGAAAAGGGTTTAATCGACATGAAAGTAAGTGAAAAGAAAACCATTACTATTGCTAAAGAAGAAGCATATGGTGAGGTAAACGAGCAATTAATACAAGAAGTTAATAAATCTGACCTTCCACAAGATATGGAGCCTCAAGTAGGTATGGGATTGGTTTCTAAATCGCCAGACGGACAAGAAATGAATTTAATGGTTGTAGAAGTAAAAGACGATAGTATTGTAATTGATGGTAATCATCCTTTAGCTGGTAAAGATCTTGTTTTTGATCTTGAAGTTGTAGAGATTAACTAAACTACAAATATTTATAAATTACAAAACACCCTTTGCAAAACATTGTTTCGCAAAGGGTGTTTTTTTATTACTGTAAATCCGTTTTTTATCCCAATTAAAAAATCTGTGGTTCACTTTTTTAAACTGATAAAGTTACTAATCCATTACAAATTTAAAGCCAGCTGTAATAATGCTAGAACTAAAAGATGTATCTCTATCATATTGATAAAATTTTAGGTCGATACTTTTTAAACCAAAGTTTCTAATATGCATTTTAGCAAAAATATCGGTGTAAGAAACTCCAAAACCAAATTGATTGGCGGTGTATTTAGATAAATCGTAATCAGAAGTATAATAAACGTCTGTAGAAAGTGCAGTCTCTTTAGGTTTAAAATAATCTGCAGCTGTTTGGTTGTAATACCTATATGATGGATACAACGTAAATTTATCTGTAATTTTTATAGGAACTTCTAAACTTGCGGTGTGAGACGAAATTCCCCAATCATCAGAATAATAACGATAAAAAGATCTAAGAGTAACAAATTCATTTAAATACCAATTTAAACGACCACCTGCTGCTACTTTAAATCTAGAATCTGGTAAACGTTCAATATCATCAGCAAGCTGAAAACTATCTATAAACGAATCGGCTACATCACTAAAATAAACTCTTTGAAAAGGGGTTGATAATAACCCGTTTTGTTTTACAAAATCTAAAGCTAAAGAACCTTGTACTTTTTTATGCAGTATTTGAGAAAATCCAAAACCGAATGAATATGAGTTTCTGGCTGTACCATCTAAAGGAACAAAATTAGGTGCGTAGTCGGTATTCCCTGTAATTGTATAATTACTGATATCAAAATGATCTTCATCACCTTTACCGCCATTTGCTTTTCTTAATTCTATCGGATACAATAATTTCCAAGAATCTATGTATACGTTACCATGTACACTTACTTCTGTGTTTTTCTGATTAAAAAGTTTGGTATAACTTCCGCCAACACCAACAGAAAAATAATCATACTCAGAAGAAATGGCAAGTTTGGTAGACCAAATATCATTTCTATCGTCTGAACTATGGGTGTAACTCCCTGTAATGTTTGCCCAAAGATCTCCACTAGAAGCACCGGAAGATGCCTGAAACGGATCTGCTTTACCGTCATCAAAAGGATTAATATTACTAGAAGATGCAGATGTATAGGCAGAAATACCTGCATCTATAGTTAGCACATCGTCATCGTTTAAAGGCATAGCAACCACAAAAGTTCCGGTAACATCTGTTAACGATTCTGAACCTTCACCACCACTTACAGCAGCGTTATTTCCGTCTTGAGAGTAATAACTTGTTAAGAAATCTACTTCTGTAGTTTCTAGGACACGTTTTTTGTAGACTTTAGCTTCGTCTTGTTTTGTTTGTGCATTTATTTTTATAAAAGCAAACACACATATAAAAAGAATTATTTTTTTCAATTGATTGAGACTAATTTGTTCTTAAAATCCGCTTTTAAGCGGGATAATTTTTAATTTTACTTAAAAAGTATGTGATTAATTGCAACCGCAACCACCACCAGTTTTACCTCCATTTGCACCAACAGCAGCTTCTCTATAAGAATGTGCTGTAGTAACATTACGGTCGCATTTCTTATCAGAAAGCAACATATCTGGGTCGTTTATATTTACTTTTTCATATTCTTTTACCACTACACAACTACTAAAACTAATTGTTATCAATGCAGCGTATATACATTTTTTAATCATAATTTATCAATTTCTATATTTTTTGATGTTGTAATATTTCCCTGATCATCAATGATGATGCATTCTATTTTTGGTAATTGATTGATGCGATCTAAACCCACTTTTTTTCCCATTACAAAAACAGAAGTAGCAAGTGCGTCTGCCAATTCTGCTTTAGGCGCAAAAACGGTTACGCTAATAATTCCGCTAGAAGGATACCCTGTTCTTGGGTCTATAATATGTGTGTATCGTTTGCCGTTAAAGTTGACGTATTTTTCGTAATTACCAGAAGTAACTACGGCCTTATCTGTTAACGGAAATAAAGCAAATACTTTATTTTTATTCATAGGGTTTGTAATGGCTACCGTCCATTCTTTACCGTTAGGTTGTGTTCCCCAAGTATTCATATCGCCAGAGGCGTTAATAATGCCAGAAACAACTCCCTTAGAAATTAGAAGTGCTTTTGCTTTATCTGCGGCATAGCCTTTTCCGATTGCTCCAAAACCAATTTTCATTCCTTTAAGCTTTAAAAAAACAGTATGATTTTCTTTATCTAAAACAATGTTTTGAAAACCCACTTTAGCTACGGAAACGTTAATTGTTTTTTGCGAAGGCATTTTTTTCATGCTGCCATCAAATTTCCAAATTTTATCCATAGAGGCATAGCTAATATCAAAAGCACCATCGGTAAGTTTAGATATTTGAATTGCTCTTTCAATTAAATTAAAAAGTTCTGTATCTACTTTTACAGGTTTGATTCCTGCGTTTTTATTGATGGAAAAAGTTTGTGAATTGGCATCCCAAGAAGAAATAAGTTTTTCTATTCTTGTAATTTCTGCAATGGCTGTATCTAGATATTTGTCTGCTTCTGCGGTGTTGTTTGCAACCACCGTAATATCAAACCGACTGCCCATTAATTTAAGGACTCGTTTGTAAGATTCTTGTGCCGTACAAACAATGGATAATAGGAGTAGGGAAGTAGTAAGTAGTGTTTTCACTTTATTTTGTAAAAGTATTCAATTCTGCGATGTAATTTTCTGGGGTAATTTTTTTATAACCTGTTTCGCCAAGTACTTTACCGTTAGCATTAAGGACAACTACAAAAGGAAAAACTCCATTTTTGTTGTACGTTTCTGCTAATTTAGCATTTGCAGCAGTTTGTGAGTCTGACAACGCATTTTTCTTTCTCTTCGGAAAATCTGCTTGTAACATTACGTAATGATCTTTTGCATACTTTTTAAAAACAGTTGTACCCCAAATTTGGTGATCTAATTTAATACAAGGCGCACACCAATCCGATCCTTGAAAAACCAGTATAATCGGTTTCTTTTCTTTTGAAGCAATTTCTTTGGCAAGTTTAAAATCTGTTTGCCATTCTTGCGCATGTATAGTACTTATACTTGTTACTAAAAGTATAATAATTGCTATTACTTTTTTCATAATGCTGTTTCTTTATTTCTTTTAATTGTTTGATAATAATGATACCAGAACAGAACAACGAATCTATTATTTTTTTGTTGTAATAAAATTGATTTTCCTCATGTTATTTTCAAGTGTCTTTATATAAAACATGAGTTTCTAGAAGTTAAAAGTAAGCCTCTAACATCATATAAATTTACGCATATTTCACTAGAATTTCAGCTACTTTTTTTAAATTATTTTCTACAATTTCTGTCTTTGGAGCTAACGGAAAAAGTTGTTGCCCAGGTCTGCTTATAAAAGCAGCGCGCCAACCCGCCCAAAGAGCACCAGCAACATCCCAACCATGTGCTGCAATAAGCATACATTCATCTAACTGAACGCCCATTTTATGAGCTCCCCAAACATAGGTGTTGGTAAATGGTTTAAACTTACCAGCATCTTCTACACTAAGTAAATCATCAAAATAATCCGTTAAGCCAGCGTTTTTAAATTGATTTTTCAATCCTTCGTTAGAAGAATTTGTAAACGCAACTAATTTGTATCCGGCCTTTTTTAATTGGGTTAAAGCTTCTTTTACTTCTGGATGCGCAGGTAAATTTTGCATTGCTGCTACAATAATTTTACGTGCTTCCTCTTCTGAAATTACAATATCATTGTTTGCGGCAACCATTTGTAACGTTGCCGCACCAATATGTGTAAAGGGTTTGTATTGTCCGCTTGCGGAAACCACTAAAGAATACTGCAACATTGTTGTAAACCATAAAGAAAGTAAATCTTCTCTACCACCTAAAGCGATGCCAATTTGTTTTTTTACAGGAGAAAGATCTAAAAGCGTTTCGTTAACATCAAAGAATAGTACTTTTGGTTTTAATGTATTCATAACGGTCTTATTTTAATTTTTCTAATGCAGTGATAATTTCTGTTGGTTCTGCTCTTTGTCTATAATCAGCATCTAAAAAAGCATACTGAATGATTCCGTTTGTGTTGATAACATACGTTGCTGCCAAAGGCAATTGGTTGTCATTATTTCCATTTTTTTCGCTTAAACCGAATCCAGCTTCGTAAATATCAGCCACTTCATCCGTTAATTGAAATACAACACCATATTCTTTTCCAATAACATTATCAAGATCACTTAAAACAGTGAATTCTAAATTGTTTTTTTCCGCAGTGTCTAATGAGTTGTCTGGTAACTCTGGAGTTAGAGCAATCAGTGTAGCACCTGCTTTTGTAAATTCGGGTAACTTTTCTTGTAAATAGTGTAGCGTAATGTTGCAATAAGGGCACCATCCGCCTCTGTACCAAGTTAAAATTACGGGACCATTTTCTAGCTCGTTGTATAAAGAAACCTCTTTGTTTAACGCATTTTTTAGGGTAAAGTTTGGTGCTTTATCACCTACATTTAAGGCGTTTTCAAGTACTCCAGAATTGGCTACACTGGTAATACCATCTGCGTAAATCTTGTTTTTCTCTTTGGTAAACTTAGTAGCACCTTCTTTACGTTTTACGTTTAGTAATGCGTCTAATTCTCCTTTATTTGCTTCCATGGTTTTTAATTTTTAAAGAAATTACCTAAACAACTATGCAGTTTGGTGTTCTTTGATTAATTCGGATAGTACTTGTTTAAAGGTAGCTACTGGTTGTGCACCAGTTACGGCACTTTTTATGTTAAAAACAATTGTTGGTACAGAATTAACCCCTAAATTTTTCCAATAATTTTGTTTGAATCTTACTTCGTTTCTGGCATCTTCATTATCTAACTTGGCCATTCCTTCATCAGCATTTAAACCGACAGTTAATAATGCTTGTTTTAGAATGTCTCTTTTAGAAACATCTTTACGGTTGCTAAAAAAAGCAGTTGTTAAACACATTTTTAATTCGGTTTGTTTCCCAAAATCTTTGGCATATTCTAAAAGAACATGAGCATCAAAGGTGTTTACCATACGCATTTCATCAAAATAATCAAATTTAAAACCGAGTTCCTCTCCAGCTTCAGTCATATTTTGTTTTGATTCTTCTTGCTGCTCTTTGGTAGATCCATACTTTTCTGTGATATGTTCATTTACATTCTGACCTTCTGCGGGCATATTCGGATTCAATTCAAAAGGTTGCCATTCAATTTCTACTTGGTCTTGAATACCTAGTTCTGTTATGGCTTTTTCTAAACGTTTATAGCCAATGGTACACCAAGGACAAACAACGTCTGATACGATATCTATTTTTAATTTTTCTTTCATTTTTTAGAATGTTATCAATTCACTAATTTGAAGTTCTCCTTGTACATTACTGTAATTTTTTACATCGTCTGCAAATACTTTTGCATGCGGACCAAATGAAGCCTGAAAAGCAGCAACATCATCAAATAATAAATGTGCAATTGCTACATAAGGAGCCGGTTCTCCAGGAACTCTACTCGCAATGCCTAAATCTAACTCTAAACCTTTTAAGGCAGTACCAACTGCTTTAGAAATCATTGGTAAGTGACTGTTTTTATAATAATCTACATCAAACTGTACATCTTTACTGTTTGGGTACATTACGGATACTTTTATCATAATGAGATTTTTTTTAATATGAATAACTACAAATCTCCGTTTTATTCGGAAGATTTGTAGTTATAATAATGTTATTTTATGAATTATTTTTTCTCCCAAGCAAATGGTTGAAAAGCTGCATCTACTGGCGTATTTGCAATATGATTTGTGTAATTACTAATTACTTTTTGAGATAATCCTAAGATGATATCTAAAACACTTCTTTCTGTATAACCAGCAGCATAAAATGTATTTAAATCTTCTTGAGATACATGACCTCTGTTACGTGTAATGATTAATGTAAAGGTACGTAAAGCTTCTAATTTTGCACTTTCTAAAGGAGTTTCGTTACGTAATGCTTCTATAATAGCATCATCTACTTTCATCATTTTTGCAATTCCTGTGTGTGCAGGTACACAATAATGACAAGCGTGTTCTACGTTTATTGTTTGCCAAACTACCGTTAATTCGTCTGCATTAAAAGCTGTTTTTGTAAATAAATCGTGTAATGTTTGGTATGCTTCAAAAGCCTGAGGAGATGTAGATAAAACACCATGTAAACCAGGAATCATTCCGTATGCTTTTTGAGAACCTTCTAATAATGCTTTGCTTTCTTCTGGTGCTGTTTCTATGTTGTTAATTTTTAATGTAGTCATAATTTCTATTTTTAATTTATTATTTATGTTAATTTTAACTAAACAATCGTTTAGTTATCGAGTAAAAAAAATGTTTATATGTTTTTAAAAGTCATTTCTATATAATCTTCAATTTCTTGTTTTGTATTTACTCTAGCTGCAGCAGCCAAACCATGTTTTGCCAAGAGTAAAAAATTGGCTTGTTTTTGTATGGTGTCGGCGTTTCTTGTTCCGTCCATTTTTAATTTTTCAATAAACAATGTTTTTAAGTTATTCATAAAAGCATTCATTTCTTGTTTGATCAATAAATCTTCGCTTTCAGAAAATTCATTATAGGTATTGGTTACAAAGCAGCCTTTTTGGTTATCTTCTTTAAAGTTTTCGTTTACAGAGTCATAGAAAAACTGTTTAATGTCTTCAACTCCGTTGGATGCATTTTTAAATTTCTCTAAAATTACACTTACTTTGCTTTTGTAGCATTTTAAACTTTCAAGAAAAAGACCGTGCTTATTGCCAAAACTAGCGTAAATAGAAAATTTGTTAATCCCCATTTCTTTTTCTAGCATTTGCATAGAAGTGGTTTCATAACCTTTTCTCCAAAAAAGCTTCATTGCTTTTTCTACTACTTCGCTTTCGTTATATTCTTTTTTTCTTGCCATTATTTTTAACTACACCACAAAACTAAACAATCGGTTAGTAATAGAAAAACATTTTTATTATTTTAACTTAAAATTATAATTTGAGCTAAACTGTAAAAAATGATTACTTGTTGAAAGTTAGCGTGTTGCTGCTTTTTTTAAGTTATTCTAACAAAGAAGTTTCGGGTATTTTAGATTCTAAATTCTCAAAATCATACAATTTTTGATCTAAAAGGTGAGAAGGAAATACGTTTTGTAAAGCATTCATCATAATGGCATTTCTATTTGGGAATTCGGTTTCCCAATCAGTAATCATTTGTTTTACCTTTTTACGTTGTAAGTTTTCTTGAGAACCACACAAGTTACAAGGTATAATAGGGAAGTCCATAAAGTCGGCATACGCTTCAATATCACTTTCTTTACAAAAAGCCAAAGGTCTTAGTACAATTAAATCTCCTGCATCGTTTTTAAACTTAGGCGGCATGGTTTCCATTTTCCCCGCAAAGAAAAAGTTTAAGAAAAAGGTTTCTATAATATCATTTCTATGGTGACCTAAAGCCAGTTTATTACAACCTAAATCTTTAGCGGCTTCATATAAAGTTCCTCTACGCAAACGAGAACATAAACTACAGGTTGTTTTACCTTCTGGCGTTTTGTCCATGACAATTTTATAGGTATTCTTTTCTATAATTTTATAAGCTACACCTAAATTCTGTAAATAGGTGGGGAGTACTTCTACCGGAAAACCAGGTTGTTTTTGATCTAAATTTACCGCAACAATTTCAAAAGAAATAGGCGCTACCTTTTGGAAATACAATAACATGTTTAACATGGCATAACTGTCTTTTCCGCCAGAAAGACAAACCATAATTTTATCTCCCTCGGCAATCATTGTAAATTGCTGAATAGCTTCTGCAACGCCACGCTGTAATTTTTTAGTTACTTGTTTTTGGTTTTCCATGGGCGCAAAAATAGTACTAAAATCATTGTTATTCAATGAGTTTTTTGCGTTTCAATATTTTATTTTAGGATTGAGGGCAGAAGGAGTAAAAGATACACCGTGTTTATGATTGTTTTTAATTATCATCAATTTCCAATTCTTTGTTTTTCATAGCCTTTTCCCAGTTGTATGGAAAAATTCCGTGACCATTTATATGTATGTTTTTAATGATTGTTTTTACATTTGTTTGAATATCAATTGGTAATTGGTAAAATTCTTTATCTACTTGCGTGTGTCTTTCTCCATCAAGTACCCCATTCTGATGTCTTATGGCTACTTTATTGTTCTTGTAATATATTATTATTTTTATTCTTCCATCTCCTGTATCGTTCATTCCGAAAGTTCCATAAATGATTATTGGGTCTGCAATACCATCTTTGTCATAGTCATTTATACTAAAATATTTCGTCCAATGAGAAATGGAATATTCGTTTGAATTTGGAACAATGAAATCGTTTATTTTCCATTGAATTTTATAATTGTTATTTTTAAATAAATAACAAAAAACTTTTATAGAATTAAAACATTTTTCGCGTTGTTGGCACTCAATTTTATTTTGAGTCATTACCATAAAGTATTTTCCAATTTTGTCAGTATACTCGTATACTCTGTAAATTGAATGCTCTATTTTTAATTGTTTTTTAATACGCTCTGTAAAAATAGCATCAATTTCCTGTTGAGATAATTGTTTACTTGTTACATTCGGTTTTTGTCCAAACGAGAAGTTGTAAATTAAAAGAAATAATATGATTAAGGTTCTGTTCATTTTTTTAATGGTTACCCGTGGTTTAAGCAACTAATTTAGCAAATAAAAACCGATTAGAAAATCTGTAAGGATTTTCGTAAGTAGGCGAGAACTAGCCATTAATTATACACGTTGTTGTAAACAGTTATTTGTTCAGTTTTTTATTAAATTCAGATATTATTTCTTTCAATTCTTTGCCATAAATTAATTCAGCATTCTCGTAAGTTTGATTTTTGCATAATTCAATAAATTTTTTCTGATTAATCAAAACTAGATTTTCTACAAATGCTCCAGCAACAGGATAAAATATTTTTTCGGAATAATTATTTCCATTTATCCAAAGTTCCTTAATATCTATTCTTTTATTTTCAAGTACTTTTTTAGCCTTTTTTAACCTATCCGTTCCTGTTTGGTCAAAATAAACTCCAATTCCTTCATTAATTAATCTGTTTCTGATGTTTGTTTTTTCTATCCAAAAGGAAATGTTGTGAGCTATTTCGTGTCCTTTAGTTTGGTTATCTCTATTATGAGAAATACAATATTTTGGATTTGTAAAACCTAAAGATTTGTTTAAAGTTTTAACGGCTTCCTCGTTTGATTTCCAAACAAAAAAATCAATTTTTTTAGGTAAATATGAAGAGAAAAGAATATTAATATTTAGAAAAGCATTTTCTCTTTCTTTAATGTAATTTTCTTTGTCAATGATTGATGTTCCATTTTGAAAATGAAAAGTAATATTATCAGTTTCTAATGTTTTCCAATTTTCGTAAACTTTGTCAAATCCAAACAATAAAGCTAAACCTTTTAACTTCTTATTTGAGTTTTTCGTTCCTTTATATTCTAACGATTTTTTATAGAATTCTTTAGCTTTTTCTATATTTCCAATGGCAAAATTAGATTCCATTAACTCAATATTCGACCAAGCAAATTGCCAATCATTTTCGGAACAATTAACTGCCTTTTCTAAATACGGAATAGCATTCTTAAATTCATTTAAAATATTATATGCTTTTCCAATTCCTAAAAGTCCATCAAAATCATTTGGTTCAGATTCAACTATTTGTTTTCCTAATTTAATAACTTTTTCAAATTCTTTATTTTTAAAAGCATTACTCATTTCAGACTTTTGTGAATAGCCTGAAATACAAAATACAATTAGAAATATTATTTGAAGCAGAATTTTTGTCATAATTGTTTACAACGTTGTTGTATAAGATTAGTTGCGTGTTTTAAGCACTAAATTTAGCAAATAAATCACAGATAGAAAGTCCGCGAGGACTTTCGTAAGTAAGCTAGAACTAGCAATTAATTTTATACGGTGTTGTACGCAGGCTATTGTCATTCGTTAATTATCTAAATTTTAATTATTTGTTCCTAAGTTTAAGCTCTTTGGCAAGCTTTTTTTTAAAAGTTTGCCAATGTGCTGATTTTATAGTTCCTAAATTTTATATTTGACTATTTAGATTTGGCATTTGTTGTTGCCAAAGATTATAATAATGCTCTTTTTTGGAGTATAATTCTTTATGATTTCCTTGTTCTAAAACTTCTCCATTTTCTAATACTACAATTTCATCTGCATTAATCACGGTACTTAATCTATGAGCGATAATGATAATCGTTTTATTGTCTTGACGTAATCTTTCTACCGCTTTTTGAATATAATTTTCTGAAGTAGAATCTAAAGATGATGTTGCCTCATCTAAAACCAAGACTTCGGGTTTTTTATATAAAGCTCTTGCGATAGCGATTCGTTGTTTTTGCCCGCCAGAAAGTGTTGCGCCATTTTCTCCTAAATAAGTGTTAAAACCGTTTGGTAAACTTTCAATAAATTCTAAAATGCCAATTGATTTGCAAATCTCTATAATCAATTCCATATTTGGCGCAAAATCTCCAACAGCAATATTGTCAATTACATTTCCTGCAAATAAATCTATCTTTTGAGGGACAACACTTACTAATTCTCGCAAACTTTCGTGCTGAATATATTTTAAATCTAAATCCCCAATAGTAATACCCCCTTTTTGTATTGGATATAAATTTTGTAACAAAGAGATTAAAGTAGATTTTCCTGAACCACTTTCGCCAACAATTGCAGTTATATTTCCTTTTTTAATTTTTAAATTAAAGTCTGTAAAAACTTGTACTCTTGTCCCATATCTAAAAGCTACGTTTCTAAATTCGATGTCGTCAATCTTCTCTTTTTTCAATACTACTTTTTCTGTGCTTTCTTCTCGTTCTAAATCCATAATTTCAAACAAACGGTCTGCTGCAATTAACGCATTTTGTATTTGTTTGTTTGCGCCAATTAAACTCGCTACAGGATTCATAAAATAACCGATAATTGCATAAAAAGATAACAATTCCCCAGGTGTAATTTCTCTTTCAATAACAAAATAAGAACCACTCCATAATAAAATAATGGTAAATAACTGAGCAATAAAAGTGGTAGAAGTACCTGAAAAAACTGAATTTAAAGCAGATTTATAACCAATGTGTAACAAATTTATAAAACGTGTTTCTGTTTTGATATTTGCAAAATTTTCTAAACCAAAACGTTTTATAGTACTTACCGAATTTAAAGACTCTACTAACTGACTTTCTAATTCTGCTGAACGCTCCATTATTTTTCGCTCTGTTTTTTTGTTGAATTTATTTATAATTATATAAACGACCAAATACAAGGGTATGACCAATAACATAATTAAAGCCAATTTCCAGTAATACATAAACATAATACCAAAAGAGAAAAACAGAATAAGAATATTTACTGTTAAACTTAAAGATACATCATTAATAAAGGCTCTAATTTTAACAGCGTCATTAATACGAGAAATAATTTCTCCAACACGCATCGTGTCAAAAAATTGTTGTGGTAATTTTAGTAAATGTTTGTAATAGCCTAAAATTAAACGAGCATCTATTTGTTGTCCGCTTTTAATTAAAAAAACATCTTTAAATACACCTATTACAATACGTAAAATCAATAATAAAAGCATTATAATGCTTAACAGGTTTAGCAGTTTTGTATTGCCACCTACTAAGACATAATCTGTTATCTTTTGTATATAAATTGAGGTAGAAAATCCGAATAAAGTATAAATAATTGCACCAATTAAAGCTTGTAATAAAACAAATTTATGTGGCTTTAATAAAAACCAAAAACGCTTTAAAACAGATACTTTTTCATTTGTTGGTGTAAATTCTTCTTTTGGCAATAGTAAAACCAAAACACCTGTCCATTCTTTTAAAAAGTCTTCGTGTGTTTTTTTATGGATTTTTCCATCTGCTGGATCCATAATTTTTATATATTCTTTGGTTACTTCGTATATAACTACATAGTGATGTAACTGTTCTTTTACGATAATATGTGCAATAACAGGTTTGGGTATTTTAAACAAACTATCTAATTCACCACGTACACCTTTAGCTTCAAAGCATAAATTTTCTGCGGCTTCTATAAGACCTAATACATTAGTGCCTTTTTTATCTGTACCCGCATATTGGCGAATACGTGCAATGGGAAGTTGCAAATTGTAATGTGCTGAAATGGAAGCCAAACAAGTTGCTCCGCAATCTGTAATATCGTGTTGTTTTATGGTGATTTTTGCCATTTTAAGAATTTAATATGGCAAAGAAAGGTTTGTTTACTGCAAATTTTTTGCAGGGAAAAATATTTTAAAGAATAATTAGTTGATGTTCATTTTTAAATGATACAAAATAAATGAGTAAATCTCTGACTGAGTTTCATAGTATTGTTTAACATTCTGAGAGCCGTGACCGATATTTTTCATATTGTAAAAATATACATTTTTAGACCCTTTATTTTGTAACTCTTTAACAAATTTATATGAATGTAAAGGTGATACTCTGTCATCTTTATCACCTGATACAATTAAGAAATTAGACTCAATCTTTTTTGCATTAATTAAAGGAGAGTATTCTTTTTGATAATTAAAAGTTTCAAACTGATTACTATTCCCATATTCTGTAGAATATCCTCTTTTTAAATATTTATGAAGATTTGTTACATCAGATATACTATTTATAGAAATAGCAGTATTAAATTTATCTGAATAATTAATTACAGAATAATTAATTAATAATCCTCCAATTGAATATCCGAGAATTGCAATTTTTGAAGGTTTAGAATATTTATTAATTATTAAATAGTCTAATGTTCTTTTAAAATCATTAAAACTTTCTTTTTTAGATAAACCTTTACCTTTAATATGCCATTCTTTACCCATTTCACCACCTCCTTTAACACCAGCTATTGCATAAATACCTCCATTATCAATAAAATATTGAATAAATGGGTTGTAATAAGGAGTGGAGCTAATTTTAAACCCACCATAACCATAAAGTATTAAAGGGGAACTACTATCTAGTTTTACGTTTTTCTTATGAAATAATAAAAGAGGAATACTATCCTTTTTGTTTATAACCCATTTTTGTTTAACTTCATATTGTTCACTGTTAATTAAGGTTTTATTAGTAATTTTTAGATTTTGTTCATTAGTATTAAAATTATATATTATTTGAGGAATTGTAAATGAAGAAAATTTAATAGTAATGTTAATTAAGTCTTTGTCAATTAAATCGATAGTTCCATATTTTGGTAAGTTTAAAACTTTAAAATCATTATTATTTTTTAAATCTACTTTATACAAATAATTTACTCCTTTTTTAATGATAGAAAGTAATAAATTTTCATTTTTTAAGAAAGCTTCTCTTATTGTTATTTTTTCATTTATCGTAAATACTTCTTTAAATTTAAAATTTCTATCAGATAATAATAGTTCAAAAATTTTTATTTTATTTTTTAATTCTTTAAAACCATAGATTTTCATATCTGACACTGCTATTGGTCTAATATTTTTTTCACCAAAAAGTTCTATGCTTTTATTTTTAATAACCGAAGTATTATCATCAATTAAAAAATATTCTTTAGATGAAAAATTACATATTTTATTTTTTGATAATACAGAAAATTGACCTTTATAATTTTTAACTTTATAAACTTGACCAGTAGAAAAATTATATCTAAATAAATATTTTACCTCATACTGATTTTCATACTGAGTATAAAATAAATTATTTCTAGTTGATTGGATTTTAGGGAAATTTAAAGCATTAATTTTTTTAATCAATTTCTTCTTATCTATATCCCAAATTTGAACTAAGTAATCATCGTTAGAAAATTGAGAGCTTTTAAGAATCAGATAATTGCTATGATTTTTTTCTAAAATACTTATTGGTCCGAAATTAACAGAATCTAAAATTGTAAATAATTTATATTTCTCTTTAGAGTTCTTGTTTTTGTAAAAAACCTTATTTTTTTTTATAAAAAATGAATATTTCCCAATATTCGTACACTTTGGAACCCATTCTTGAGCATTGATTATTTTTTGAGTATTCTTAATTATTTTTCTTTTATAATCTCTATAAGGAATACTTTGTTTGGAGAATAAACTATCTTGTGTTGTTTTCCAAAGTTTAAATTCTTTCTCATTTAAAGAAAATTCTTGTTCAGAAGGTGAAGAGCATCTGAGTATAAATATACTTGTTAAAAATAAAAATAAGTGTTTTTTCAAACTTACGTGTATTTAAAAGAGGCTAACTTTATTAATAAAAGAGTCTCTTTTTTATTTAAATTAATACTGATAACCATCTGGTGGTGGTGGTGGTCCGTCTGACTCTCTTCTTCTTTCACCTTCGCAACCATTAGCACAACCTGCCAGCAACAAACAGCACCCAATAACTATAAGAGTTCCTAAGAAACCTCCTTCAGTTTCTTTAATTTCTTTAGCACTCAATTCCTGAACACCAAAACTTTGTAAATTTTTCATAAAATTACATTTTTTAAGTTATTAATATATTTTTTGAGTGTAAACTTTTTACAACTCGTATCAAAACGTTATTATATGCATCTAATATTGTTTTAATCTTACAAACATAATTTTGTTCCCTGCAAAATCCTTGCAGTGAAACTATTTTCTTTTAAAAAGTAACTTCCACCATATAAATTTCTTGCAGTATCTTCAGTAATTACTTTTAATGAAATATTTAGTTCAATATTAAAATCATTACAATAGTAATAGGTTTTTCTTGTTCTACTATAATAAACTTCTGCTCCTAAAATTTTGAGTTCATCAATTAAAGTATAAACACTTCGTTCACTTATATTCATATACTTTGCTATCTCTATTGGTGTTCCAGTATTCTCATTTTTTACTCTTTGATAAAGCTGTTGTAAGCGTTCAAGGATTTTTAAATTTTTCATAATAATTTTTATTTTTCTGCAATTTTATTTGAAGGGTTTAGCCAGTCATCTATTTTATCATAAAGTAAATCAAAAAGAGAGCGTTCTGTAAGTTCAAATCGTGCATTTACAAGCATACCCTTTTTCAATTGTCCTTTAAATCCATTTTTTAGTTGTAAAAAATTTTGGTCAAGTGAGCACAATACTTTAAACGTTGGTATATTATTAATTATTTGTACGTCGTTTCCTATTTCTTCGATTTTACCATTGGCTAAACCCCATTGGTTATAATTAAACGCACTCACTTGAAAATTTACTTTATTTTCTTTTTTTAATAAACCAATATCTGCTGGACTTATATAACATTCTACAATTAAATTTGATTTGGGAGAAATTTCTGCTAATTGAATGCCATTTTGTATAAAACTTCCTTTTTCAATTCCTTTTACATTTAATAAAGTTCCTGAAAGAGGAGCCTTAATAACAGATAAGTTATTTGTTTCTTCTAATTGTACTTGGTTGTTTTCTAATTCTTTTAATTGGTTTTTTTGGTTAACTAATTCTGCTTGCCAACTACTGTATTGTTGTTTTTTGTATTGATGTATGGCATTTAAAGACAAATCGTATTCTAGTTTGCTATTATTCAGTTCTACTTTTGCTATTACTCCTTTATCGAATAATTTTCGACTCCGATTGTAGTCCTCTTTTATTTTTTGAAAACGAGTGTTTAATTCATTCAATTTTTGTTGATAGAAGTTATACTCTTGTTTATATTTTAAAGATTGTAATTTATTTGCAATTCTTTTTTGATTTGATAATAGTTTTAAATCTTCTACAAAATTTTTGGTTTCACTTATTAAGCTTGTTGTCGTATTTATTTGATGAGTAATTACTAAATTATTTATTAGTAACAAGGTGTCTCCTTTTTTTATTTGAAGATTGTTTTAAAGTTGATGAAAAATTACTTTTCCACTATTACTGCTTTCTAAAAGTATTCTTTCTTTGTCAGACCTAATAAGACCTTGAGAGGTGTTATATATAGTAACATTGATAAAAGGCAAAGAAATCAAGGCAGAAATTAAGGTCAACAAAATAATGCTGTAAATAATTTTACTTTTGTTAGTGTGTTTAAACTGATGTACTTCAAGAGTATTTTCAATAATCTCTTTTGGGAATATTTGTTTTTTCATATTTTTTCTTTTTCAATCTATAGGTTTATTGAGTGAAAGCTCTTTTAATTTTGTGAGGTACGAGCAAAATTAAATGTGCTTTTACAAGCTATTGGTTTCGGTCAGAGCTTGCGTACAACTTATTATAAAGTAATAATACCTCATTTTATCCCAAAGAAAACAACCAAAACTAGCTATTCTTTCAGGAATTATTAATACATAAAGATTTAGAAAACGTCTAGCAATTTTATTTTTTCATCAATCTGTTTCAAATTTATAGAATTCAAACCATATAAATAAGATATTTACAATCAACTTAGCAACTATTGTCAACTTTTAATGTTAATAACTCATTCAATGTAAAAAGGATACTATAAATCTTTCCACCAGTTATTGGTGTAAGTCTGTAGCGAGTCTTTCACCATAATTTCTTCACCAATTTTAGGCGTAATTACTTTTAAGTTTAATTCTTTCGCTTTTTTAGTAACACGCTCAATAGGATCTGTCCATTCATGCAGCGCTAATTTAAAACCTCCCCAATGAATCGGAATTATTTTTTCTGCTTGCACATCAATTCCTGCCTGTGCCGTTTCTTCTGGCATTATGTGTAACAAAGTTTTTATCTTCCGTGATATTTCATATTAGGTAATTGTTCACTGTTCTTTAAATAGCGATCAAACCATTTTATAACTTGTTTATGGGATTCTTTTTTATGTTCAGAAACACTATGGTCAGCACCTTCAAACATTATTAGTCTGTACGGAACTCTATTTTTTTCAAATTCTAAAGCAAGGTTTAGGCTTTGTTCTGGTTTTACTCTCCAATCAGAATTTCCGTGTAACATTAGAATTGGCACATTTTTAGGGAATTTATCCGCCCATTTTATTGCTGACCTTTTTTCTAATTCCATTTCTTTATTATCTGCATAATTTGGAATTAATTTTGCGTAAACACCAGATTCCATTATAGGTCTATCTTTTATAGAACTAAAACTATCAGAAACTGCGCCACCAACAACGGCTGCTTTTATGTTATCCATTTTAGTTAAGGCTATGTATGTCATCATTCCGCCACGGCTCCAACCATACATTCCAATTTTAGTAGTGTCGGCATCTTCTATTTCTTTTAAGACCTTTGGTAGAATAGTGATGTCATTAACATCTTTTCCACCAAACTCATCATTTTCTCTATAATTGCTAGCAATTACAACATAACCTTCCTTAGCAATTTGCCCAAGAACAATAGCTCCGTGGGCAATCTTTAATGCACCAAAACTCTTATTTCCTCCTCGATTGTATATTACACAAGGATATTTTCCTTTTTTCTTGGGCTGCACTAAAAAGCCATTTATTTTTAAACCATCACTTAAATAGGTAATCCTATAGATTTGAATACTGTCTATGTATTTAAATTTTTCTTGCCATTCTATTTCCCCATCTACATATTCAATTAATTTTGGGTAAATTTTTGTTTTAGATAAATCAGATATTAATTCTTGCTGAAGAAGAAGTTTTTTTTCTTGGGCTTCAATATTTGTAAATATTAATAAAAAAGCAATTACTGTAATAAATTTCATATGGTTTTTGTTTAGTAGTTTTATAACGTTGTTGTGTAAGTAAAATTGTGTGGTTTAAGTACCGAATTAAGAGAATACAAACCGAATAGAAAATTCGCGAGGATTTTAGTAAGTAAGCTTTTACCAGCAATTTTTTACACGGTATTGTGGGGCGTTTTTTATTTATTCACAATATACCCAACCATTGTTTTCTGTTTTTTTTATTAAAATAGTTTTATCGACGAATTCTGATTGATTTCTATTTAATAATTCATCGAATGGAGTTTTTTCTATTTTTTTTAATGTAACTTTTACTTCAGCAGTATTTTTTGATGGAATATTTTGGATATTTCCAATTTTTTCAACTTCATATTTACAAAGTAGAACTTTAGCAGTATACCCGTATTTTCCTTTTTTCTTAGCTTCAGATATATAAGGTTTCGCTTCTTTTGTTAATGAAATATCATATTTAGTAAAGAATTTTTCTTTCGTTTTTTTCACACTAATTAATCCTTTTTCCTCTAATTTTTTATAAATATTAAACTCTTTTTCAGACGTAAACATTGTTTTTCCTAAATTAATTGAGGAAATAGTTTCAAGAGGTTTACTTGTACATTGATTTATTAAATCTCGCACTTTAGATTCAGTTAGTTTGTCAGAACAAGATGTTACTATTAAATTTACTAAAAATAATAAAATAACTTTTTTTTTCATTTCTCTAATAATTAAATTTTACCTACTTCTAATTTTAAGTCTTATTCGGTATATTCTGACTTGTTATTCAGTTTGTTTAAAAAATTAATAAAACACCTTTTTCATAAATGTTTTAGATTAGAAGGACGTTTTTTAAAATTACCTATACCTCATTACACCCCAAAGAAAACAACCAAAATTAGCTACTCTTTCAGGAATTATTAATACATAAAGATTTAGAAAACGTCTAGCAATTTTATTTTTTCATCAATCTGTTTCAAATTTATAGAATTCAATCTATATAAAAGCAATATTTAAAATCAACTTAACAACTATTGTCAACTTTTAATGTTGATAACTTAAGCAATGTGCTATTTAAATGATTTTTTCATCAAGTTTACTGTTGTAGTAAAGCTATGCTGTAATAGAAATAAAAAGAACAGATACAAATGCTTGTTTTATGAATTGAAAAACTAAAAAATTAAACAGATACTAAGAATTTGATAAATATTTCACATAATTATCTTTTTTATTAAAATCATTTGGTTTATTAAAAATTTAATTTAGATATTTGCATAGATATAAAAAAAGACATGGCTTTTATTCAAAATCATCATCATCATTTTTACAATTGCAATCAAGCGATTTAAAAGTGTATTGAATAAAATCAAGATATTTATAAACCCGTTTGAGCAAATCAAACGGGTTTTCTATTTCTATATTTAGAAGTAATTCCGGTTTGATATCGGAATCTAATAAAATAATAAGAACCGTATTTGCTCAGGCATCAAACAAAAACAAAATGAGTAATTTAAGAATTGCAGTACAAAAATCAGGAAGATTAAACGAAGATTCAATGAGAATCTTAAAAGACATTGGTATTTCTATAGACAATGGTAAAGATCAATTAAAAGCATCTGCAAGAAATTTTCCTGTAGAAGTATTTTACTTAAGAAATGGCGATATCCCTCAGTATTTAAAAGATGGAGTAGTAGATGCAGCCATTATAGGAGAAAATGTTTTAATAGAAAAAGGAGCAGATATAGAGTTTGTAGAGCGTTTAGGTTTTTCTAAATGTAAGGTTTCTATAGCAGTGCCAAAAGAATCGAACGCAAATTCGTTACAAGATTTAGACGGACAAAGAATTGCAACTTCGTATCCAGAAACCGTTAAAAAGTTTTTAAAAGAAAAAAACATCAAAGCAGATATTCACATTATCAACGGTTCTGTAGAAATTGCACCAAATATTGGTTTAGCAGATGGTATTTGTGATATTGTTTCTAGCGGAAGTACTTTATTTAAAAATGGTTTAAAAGAAATAGAGGTTTTACTAACCTCAGAAGCTGTATTAGCCGTTTCTTCTAAAATATCAGCAGAAAGAAGAGCAATTTTAGAGAAAATTCAGTTTAGAATTCAGTCGGTTTTAAAAGGCCAAAACTCTAAATACGTATTGTTAAATGCACCTAATGATAAATTAGAAAATATATTAAAAGTGTTACCAGGTATGAGAAGTCCTACTGTTTTGCCATTGGCAGAAAAAGGTTGGAGCTCTGTACACACCGTAATTAGCAAAAACGAATTTTGGGAAATTATAGATGAATTAAAAGCCAACGGAGCAGAAGGTATTTTAGTGTGCCCAATAGAAAAAATGGTATTGTAAAACGTACGTCATTGCGAGGCACAAAGCAATCTGTGTTTTAAGTAAGAGATTGCTTCGTACCTCGCAATGACAGATAAAAATTAAAATTTGAATAATATTTTGGGCGTTTTAACGGGCTTTTCGCACTCGCTTTTTTTCTGAAAAAGAAAAAAGAGCTCAAACAAATGCTACAATCCCTAACGCAAATTGCAAGTTTGCAAACATACCGCAAGGTTTAAAGAACCTTGTAAGTATAAATTAAAAAGTAAAACACCTACAAGGTTTTAGAAATCTTGCAGGAGAAATTTAAAAGATGAAAACAATTATAAACCCATCAAGAAAAGATTGGAATAAAATATTAGAAAGACCCACAAAAACGGTTGATGATATTGAAAGTATTGTGAACGATGTTTTTGCAGATGTTCAAAAAAATGGAGATGCTGCCATACATAAATACACCCAAAAATTTGATGGTATTTCTTTAGAAAATAATATTGTTTCTGTTGCTGAAATTAAAGAAGCAATTACTTTAGTATCTGATGAGTTAAAGCAAGCTATTAACGTAGCTAAAGAAAACATTACCAATTTTCATACAGCACAAAAAACAGCAAAAGTTTTTGTAGAAACCGCAATCGGAGTTTCTTGTTGGCAAGAAAAAAGACCCATTCAAAAAGTTGGTCTGTATATTCCAGGAGGAACCGCACCTTTGTTTTCTACAGTATTAATGTTGGCAATGCCAGCTCAAATTGCAGGCTGTAAAGAAATTGTATTGTGTTCTCCACCAAATAAAGAAGGTAAAATTCATCCAGCCATTTTGTATACAGCCAATTTATGTGGTGTTACAAAAATTATAAAAGTTGGTGGTATACAAGCAATTGCAGGGTATACTTTTGGTACAGAAACCATTCCGCAAGTGTATAAAATATTTGGTCCAGGAAATCAGTTTGTAACAGTTGCAAAACAATTGTCTACAAAACATGGTGTTGCTATAGACATGCCTGCTGGCCCAAGTGAATTATTAGTGGTTGCAGATGATTCTGCAAACGCAAGTTATGTAGCATCAGATTTATTAAGTCAGGCAGAACATGGCGCAGACAGTCAGGTTATTTTGGTTTCAACATCAAAAAAGATGATTGCAGACGTAGAAAAAGAAATCGAAATTCAATTGGCTAAATTGTCTAGAGTAGAAATTGCTGAGAAAGCCATTCAAAATTCGAAGTCTATTTTTGTAGAAAGTGATGAAATAGCGTTAGAATTAATCAATGAATATGGACCAGAACACTTTATTGTTTGTACAAATAATAATGATTTTTACATAGACAATATAGAAAACGCAGGTTCTGTTTTTATAGGTAATTATACACCAGAAAGCGCAGGAGATTATGCTTCGGGTACCAACCATACCTTACCAACAAACGGATTTTCTAAATCGTATTCTGGAGTAAATTTAGATAGTTTTACCAAAAGTATTACGTTTCAGAAAATTACAAAAGAAGGGATTAAAACAATAGGAACATCTATTGAGTTAATGGCAGCAGCAGAAGGATTAGATGCACATAAAAATGCAGTTTCAATTCGTTTAAAAGATTTAAATTAATATATTAAATGTCTTCTCGAGCGCAGTCGAGAGGTTTTGTTATGAAAACTAAATTTAACATCAATAACCTAGTTAGAGAAAATATAAAATCTCTACAACCTTATTCATCTGCAAGAGATGAATATAAAGACGCCAATACTACAGAAATGATTTTCTTAGATGCTAATGAAAATCCTTTTGAAAACGGTGTAAATAGGTATCCAGATCCGCAACAGAATAATGTAAAAGATTTGTTGTCTGAGATAAAAGGAGTTGCTAAAGAAAATATTTTATTAGGTAACGGAAGTGATGAAGTTTTAGACTTAATCTACAGAGCTTTTTGTGAGCCTAATGTAGATAATGTAATTACATTACCACCAACCTACGGAATGTATAGTGTTTTGGCAAATATAAATGCTATAGAAAACAGAGCGGTATTGTTAGGCGATGATTTTCAGCCAAAAGTAAATAAAATCTTAAATGTAGCAGATGCACATAGTAAAATTTTGTTTTTATGTTCACCGAACAATCCAACAGGAAACAGTTTTACAGTAGAAACGGTTAGAGAATTACTTTTAAAATTTAAAGGTTTAGTGGTTATAGATGAAGCGTATATCGATTTTTCTGAGCAAAAAAGTTGGTTAGAAAGATTGGCAGAGTTTCCTAATTTAATCATTACACAGACTTTATCTAAAGCCTTTGGTTTAGCGGGTATTCGTTTGGGAGTTTGTTATGCATCCAAAGAAATTATTAAAATTTTAAACAACATAAAACCACCTTATAACGTAAACGAATTAAGTCAGCAAAGAGCAATTGCAAGATTGCAAAAAATGGATGAAGTTCAGAACGAAATTTCTCAATTAATCAGCGAAAGAAAACGGCTTAAAAAAGAGTTAGAAAGCTGCGATAGTTATATAGAAAAAGTATATCCATCAGATGGTAATTTTTTGTTGTTAAAGGTAGACGATGCTACAAAGCGTTACAACCAATTAATAGAATATGGTGTCGTTATTAGAAATAGAACAAACCAACCTTTATGTAAAAATACGTTGCGTATAAGTGTAGGTATTTGCGAGGAAAATCAACGATTATTAAGAGCCTTAAAAGCTATTAAAGAACAATAAGAATCGCTAGCAAGGTTTTATACCTTGTAACGGATTTGACAATTAATAAAACAAACCTACAAGGTTTTTAAAACCTTGTAGGAAAACAAGATAAGATGAGTAAAAAAGTATTATTTATAGATAGAGACGGAACCTTGGTGTTAGAACCACCTGTAGATTATCAATTAGATAGTTTAGAAAAGTTAGAGTTTTACCCGAAAGTATTTCAATACATGGCAAAAATTGCTAGCGAATTGGATTACGAATTGGTAATGGTAACCAATCAAGATGGTTTGGGAACCGATAGTTTTCCGGAAGATACTTTTTGGCCAGCACAAAATAAAATAATGAGTGCTTTCGAAAAAGAAGGGGTTGTTTTTTCTGAAGTTTGTATCGATAAAACTTTTCCACATGAAAATGCCGAAACTCGTAAACCAAGAACAGGTTTGTTAACCAAATATTTTTCTGAAGAATATGATTTGGCAAATTCTTTTGTTTTAGGCGATAGAATTACAGACATGGAATTGGCTAAAAATTTAGGTTCTAAAGGGATTTTCTTATCAGAAGACTCAGAATTAGGAGCTGATGAAATTGAAACTTCTAAACAAGAAATTTTAGATTGTATTGCTTTAACAAGTACAGATTGGAAAGAAATCTATGAGTTTTTAAAGTTAGAAGATAGAGTTTCTGAAATTACTAGAAATACCAACGAAACTAAAATTTACATCAAACTAAATTTAGATGGTTCTGGTAAAAATGATATTTCTACTGGAGTAAAGTTTTTCGATCACATGTTAGATCAGATTGGTCGTCATGGAGCGATGGATTTAACTGTAAAAGTTGATGGAGATTTAGAGGTTGATGAACACCATACTATAGAGGACACCATGATTGCTTTGGGCGAGTTATTCCACAAAGCATTAGGAAATAAATTAGGCATAGAACGTTATGGTTTTTGCTTGCCAATGGACGATTGTTTAGCACAAGCAGCCGTAGATTTTGGTGGAAGACCGTGGTTGGTTTGGGAGGCTGATTTTAAACGTGAAATGATTGGAGATATGCCAACAGAAATGTTTTTACACTTGTTTAAATCTTTTACAGATGGCGCAAAATGTAACTTAAATATTAAGGCAGAAGGCGCAAACGAGCATCATAAAATAGAAGGTATTTTTAAAGCTTTTGCAAAAGCAATGAAAATGGCAGTTAAGAGAGATGCAAATAAAATGTTTTTACCATCTACAAAAGGAGTGCTTTAAAAAAGTGTTGAATTGTGAATTTTTAGTTCTGAGTGATTTTAACTTAAAACTAAACGCTAAAAATTAAAAACTAATTATGAAATTAGTAATTATCGATTACGGAGCAGGAAACATTAAAAGCATTCAGTTTGCTTTTAAGCGTTTAGGTGTAGATGCTATTTTATCAAATAATATTGATGAAATTAGAGCTGCTGATAAAATAATTTTCCCGGGAGTTGGAGAAGCAAGTTCAGCAATGCAAATGTTGCAAGAAAGCGGATTAGACAAAGTGATTCCGACGCTAACGCAACCTGTTTTAGGGATTTGTTTAGGAATGCAATTAATGTGTAATTCTTCTTCGGAAGGAAATACAAAAGGTTTGGGTATTTTTGATGTTGATGTAAAGAAATTTTCGAAGGCTGTTAAGGTTCCGCAAATGGGTTGGAATGTGATCTATAATTTAAAATCAGATTTATTTAAAGGCATCAAAGAAAAAGAATTTATGTATTTAGTACATAGTTTCTACGCAGAATCTTGTGCTGAAGCAATTGCAACGACAGATTATGAAATTGAATATGCATCCGCATTGCAAAAAGATAATTTTTACGGAGTACAGTTTCATCCAGAAAAAAGTGGAGTAGAAGGCGCAAGAATTTTACAAAACTTTCTTAATTTATAAACTAAGTTCAATGTCATTCCGAAATGAGCCTTTTTTGGCGATTGAGGAATCTCGTTTTTAATGATGAGATTACTTCGTTCCTCGTAATGACAGAGATAAATATACAATAAAAAGACCCTAAAATAAATTCAGGGTACTTCATAAAAAAATAATTATGGCAAGAAAATTAATAAGTTCAGGTTCTTCATTCGAAAAAGAAATGGGATATTCTAGAGCTGTAGTGCAAGGTGATTGGGTTTTTGTTTCTGGAACTACAGGATTCAATTATGAGGATATGACGATTGCAGATGATGTTGTAAACCAAACGGAGCAATGTTTAAAAAATATTGAAGGTGTTTTAGAGCAAGCAGGTTCTAGTATGAGTAATATTGTACGCATCACTTATATTTTACCTGATGCTACAGAGTTTGAACAATGTTGGCCTGTTTTAAAGAAGTATTTAGGAGAAGTTAGACCCGCAGCGACTATGTTTGCAGCAGGATTGTCTGATCCAAGAATGAAAATTGAAATTCAAGTTACTGCCTTAAATAAATAATCAATGAGAATAATACCAGCCATAGATATTATTGACGGAAAATGTGTTCGTTTAACAAAAGGCGATTACAATACCAAGAAGATTTATAACGAAAATCCGTTAGAAGTTGCCAAAGAATTTGAAGCTGCAGGTATCGAATATTTGCATGTGGTAGATTTAGATGGCGCAAAAGCGAGTCAGATTATCAATTATAAAGTTTTAGAGCAAATTGCATCAAAAACCAATTTAAAGATTGATTTTGGTGGAGGTTTAAAGTCTGATAAAGATTTAGAAATTGCTTTTAATTCTGGTGCAAATCAAATTACTGGAGGAAGTATTGCTGTAAAAAATAGCGATATTTTTGAAAGCTGGATTGAAAAATATGGATCTGAGAAAATTATTTTAGGAGCAGATTTTTATCCTGATACAACAGGTGGAAAAATTGCTACAAATGGTTGGCAAGAGGAAAGTAGTTTAGAATTGATTCCGTTTATTGCTGGATATCAGCAAAAAGGAATTCAGTATATTATCTGTACAGACATTTCTAAAGACGGCATGTTACAAGGACCAAGTTTTGATATCTATCAACAGATTTTATCCGAAGTAAACAACGTAAAATTAATTGCTTCTGGAGGAATTTCTGCTTTTGAGGAATTGCCAAAATTAGCAGAAAATGGTTGCGAAGGTGTTATTATAGGGAAAGCTATTTATGAGAATAAAATTAGCTTAAAACAATTAGAGCAATTTATATTAACAAAATAAATGTCATTGCGAGGAACGAAGCAATCTCTTAATGAATAGACAGATTGCTTCGTGCCTCGCAATGACGAATTAGAATAAAATGTTAACAAAAAGAATAATACCTTGTTTAGATATTAAAAACGGAAGAACTGTAAAAGGGGTTAATTTCGTAAATTTAATAGATGCAGGAGACCCGGTAGTTTTAGCAAAACAATATGCAGATTTAGGGGCAGACGAATTGGTTTTTTTAGATATTTCGGCAACGTTAGAAGGTAGAAAAACCATGATAGAAATGGTGCATCAAGTTGCGGAGCAAGTAAATATTCCGTTTACAGTTGGTGGAGGAATATCATCTGTAGAAAATGTAAATGAGTTGTTAAAATGGGGTGCAGATAAGGTTTCTATCAATTCATCTGCAGTAAAAAGACCCGATTTAGTTAATGAATTGGCAGAAAAATTCGGGAGTCAATGTGTGGTTGTTGCTATTGATGCAAAACAAATTGACGGAGAATGGTTTGTGCATTTGGCAGGAGGAACAATACCTACAGATATTAAATTATTTGATTGGGCAAAAGAAGTAGAAGAGCGTGGAGCAGGAGAAATTTTGTTTACTTCTATGAATCATGATGGCACAAAAGCAGGATTTGCAAATGAAGCTTTGGCACATTTATCAGAAATATTAAATATTCCTATTATTGCTTCTGGTGGTGCAGGTAATGTGCAACATTTTGTAGATACTTTTACAGAAGGAAAAGCAGATGCCGCTTTAGCAGCAAGTGTTTTTCATTTTGGTGAAATACCTATTTTAGAGTTAAAAAAAGAATTAAAAAAGAATAATATTCCAGTGAGATTGTAAATGTCATTACGAGAAAGTATGACGAAGTAATCTTATTATTAAAAAATAACGTAATGTCACTTCGAGTGATTTTTGAGGAACGAAAAAATTGTATCGAGAAGTAATTATTAGTTCTCGATACAATTTCGATGAAAAATCGAAATCACTCGAACTGACAAAAAATAAAAAATTATGAATATCGATTTTAATAAAAACAATGACGGATTAGTACCCGCAATCATTCAAGATGCAACCACAAAAAATGTGTTAATGTTGGGGTATATGAATGAAGAAGCATTTGCTAAAACCCAAGAAACAAAATTAGTAACTTTCTTTTCTAGAACTAAAAAACGTTTGTGGACAAAAGGTGAGGAAAGTGGAAATGTATTGAATTTAGTAGATATAAAACTAGATTGCGATAATGATACACTATTGGTTTCTGTAAACCCAAACGGACCAACGTGTCATAAAGGTTCGGATACTTGTTGGAATGAGGTAAACAAATCTAACTATGGTTTCTTTTCTACTTTAGAAGATGTAATTACAGAAAGAGTTGCTAATAAAGACACTAAAAAATCTTATGTAGCAAGTTTGTTTGCTAAAGGAATTAATAAAGTTGCTCAAAAAGTAGGTGAAGAAGCTGTAGAAACGGTTATTGAAGCGATGGATAATAATGATGAATTATTTATCTATGAATCTGCAGATTTGTTATTCCACTATTTAATGTTATTACAAGCAAAAGGGTTTACCTTAAAAGACATTGAAGCAGAATTACAAAAAAGACATAAATAAGTTTAGTATCTTTAGAACATTGTAAACTTAAATATTATGAGTAAAACCAAAATTGTATTTTCTACTTTTTTGTTTATAGCGACTCTTTTTGTTACAAATTGTACAAAAGGAGATGATGCTGTAGTTGATAAAATTACAGAATCGGAAGAAGAAGATGAAGATGAAGTTGTAGTTGTACAGGAAGATGGGAACTTTGTTTGGAAAAACTGGTACTTATCTGTGCCAATTGATAAAGGCGATGGATCTAAAAAAGCAACGTCTATTTATGCTGATCAAATTATAAATGGAAGCCTTTCATCAACAGAAAAAAAATATTTTTATAAGAATACTGATGACAGCTATACTTTTTATACAAGATTTACGGGGTTTACTACTTCTGGAGGAGCCGATTTAAGTGATGGTAAATATTGTAGAACAGAGTTAAGAGAATATTGGAAAGGTGTACAAAATACTGATGATAATTGGTATATGAATGCTGGTACACATGAAATGGAATCTACTTTAAAAGTAAATTATTGTGAAGGAAATGGGCAAACGTATGTAGCGCAAATTCATGGTAAACAAAGTACAACTTTATCGGGGTCTCCTGCAACTGTAAAAGTTCAGTGGAAAAAAGGAGATATTGTGATAGAGTATTATGTAAAGCCAGAAAATGGAGTTTGGACGAGTAAATATGACGAAAAAATAACCATAGGAAAAGTAGATAATGAGAAATTTACGATTAAACTTCGTATTGCAGATGGTAAATTAGAATATGCTTTAGTTTGTGAAGCTAAAAACATAGCGCAAGAATATACCTTTTTATATGATTACGTAAGCAATGGTTATAATTTTGATAACTACTTTAAAACTGGTAATTATTTTAAATGGAATGATGATTATACAAAGGCTTCTGAAGTTGTTTTATATGGTGTAAAAACAGCTCATTATTAAAAAATAAACTCAACTTAATTGTTAATCAAATCTAGAGTGACCAAATAAATATCTTGTTTGGTCATTTTTGCTTTTAACCAAGCAAAGAAACTCATCATAAAAATATCTTCTTTTTTGATGTCAATCCAACTAAAAGAAGTTTCTACCTTGTTTTTAAATTCTTTTGATGTGGCAATTTCTGGGTTTTTATAATAAACTTCTACTAACTTTAAATAGGTAATTACCCTTTCTTGATTGATTTCTGATAGGTTAGAAAAATAGTTTCTTTTAAAACTTTTTAATCGAGAATCTACCAGGTCGATGTTTCCTAAATCTATTTGTAATAAGATTTCAATTAGGTTCTTTTTAATCGTCCAAACAATACCTGCTTTATCTATATACCATTTATCTGTATGGTAAAAAGACGTAAATAATTTTTGTGCTTTTTCTAATGATTTGTGTTGATAGTAAAAAACAATTAGCGTAAGTGCTATGTCTAATTGCGCAACCATATTAAGGTTTTTCTTATTTAAATAAGGTTCTAATAAGGTAATTGCTTTTTCTTGATTTTTACTGTAATTAAGGTTTAAGGCAAGTAATAAATGATGTTTCGCGGCAAAATCAGAATAATATTTTTGCTTATTCTCTTTCATATTCAATAACATCAAATCTAAATATTGTAAAGATTCGGTAAACTTTTTGTTTCTAAAAAGTACGTTTGCAATAAGATACAAAACCTCTATATGATAAAAAAGTTGTTTGTTTTTAGAGGTATGATTTTTAATTACTTGATAGGTGTTAATGATAAATTGTTCAATATTATAATAATCGAATTTTTGAGCAGAAGAAATGCTGGTAATTTGAACTATTTGATAGAGGGACTTAAAAGATAAAGAATCTGATATGGTAATTTGATGTTCTTGTAATACGTTTTCTATAAGTTGTTTTATGTCTAAATTAGATTTGTTCTGTTGATAATCTACTAGAGATTTTCTAATCTGAGCATAAGCAATATTTAAATGATCTTCTAATAATAATTGTTGTTGATTTTCTTTAAAATCAGCAATTAACCCCTCGAGATTTAAACTTTTATTTAAATGAGAAAACTGAATTTTAGTATGATAAATTTCATTTAAAATAGAAAATAGTTGGTGTTCGTTGGCTATCAGTATCGTTTTATCTAAAATTTGATACCCAACTTTAATTTGTCCTTTTTGTAGAAAATTTCTAGCAGAAAGAATATATTTTATCAATTTTATATCGATAGAATTTTCTTCTTTCATACTCATGTTTGCCGTAAAATCTATTAATGATTGAAACAAACGCTTTCTTAAAGCGTGTAATGCAGGCTTATTTTGTTTGCCGTAGAGTTTGTGAGCCAGTTCTGCAGACGATAAATTATCCGACACTATCAATTTTACTAACAGACTATCTTTAGCATCTTTTCTTTTGTTCTTTTTATCTAAGTATAAGATAAAATCTTGTTGTTGTTCCTCTGTAAAAGTGCTTATTACTTCTTTTAAGTTTATCATTATATCGTCAGTAAAATTGTTGTAAATATAAATATTTAAAGTAATATGTGTATTTGTTGTTAAATTTAGTCGTCAGTTATTGTTTTAAATAGAGTTTATAGAACTGTAAAACTGTTGCAAATTTGTATCATAATTATTAAACTAAATATTATGAATTATCAAACAACATCTTCTATTAACGAAGAAACTAAAAAAGAAAGTAAAAAGAACAAAACTAAAAATGAACCCAACCAAAAACCAACGTCGGCTTATGTTGGTGCTTCTTGGGGAGTTTTAATCATCGGACTCTTGTCTTATTGTATTGGTTTATGGAATGCTTCTATGGAGTTGAATGAAAAAGGGTATTATTTTGCCATTATTCTAATGGGAGTTTATGCAGTTATATCACTACAAAAAGTAATTAGAGATAAAGCAGAGCATATAAAAGTAAGTGATATTTATTATAGCATAAGTTGGGTAATTGTAATTGCATCGCTTTTATTATTAATTATCGGACTTAGAAATGCCGATTTACTTTTAAGTGAAAAAGGGTTTTACGGAATTTCATTTTTACTCAGTTTATTTGGTGCAATTACGGTACAAAAAAATACCCGAGATATTGATTTTATCAACAATAAAGCTACAGAAGAAAAATAGTTAGTTTGATAATGGTTTTTTTACCAAAACCTCACAAGTTTAGGCTTGTGGGGTTTCTTTTTTTAGAATAGAAATAACAAGTTAAAATAAATGCAAAATAGGTTAATCTGTAATTTTATTTATAACTTTTCTATTTCTACCTTTGAATAGAAATTACCATCATTTGAAAAAATCAAAATTACTTATAATATTGGCATTTATTTCCATTTATGTTATTTGGGGATCTACTTATGTGTTTAATAAAATTGCAGTAACAGAATTATCGCCATTTTTTTTAGCGGGTATTCGTTTTACTACTGCAGGAGTTTTAATGATCATTTTAGCTGCTGTTTTAAAACATAATTTATCTATTTCTAAAATACAGCTTAGAAATGCAAGCATTGCTTCTTTTTTCTTTTTGGTATACGGCAATGGTGTTTTTGTTTGGGCTTTAAAGTATGTAGATAGTGGTTTTGGAGCCTTATTAGCATCTACACAACCTTTGTTTGTTTTATTTTTATTAAGGTTGATAGATCAAAAACCGTTTCAAAAAAAATCGATGATTGGCGTGGTTTTAGGTATTTTAGGAATGTATTTATTGGTAAGTCAAAAAGAATTAACAACCTCAGAAGGAAGTTTATTAGGAGTTTTTATGATACTAACTTGTGTTTTAAGTTGGAGTTATGGTAGTGTTTTTGTTTCTAAAGCAGAATTACCCAAAAGTCATTTAGTAAGTACAGGTTATCAAATGCTGGTGGCAGGTGCTATTTTATTTATAGCAAGTTTAAGTTTTAATGAAGAATGGGTTACGCCATTATCTTGGAGCTTTAAAGTGCAAATTGCCATGTTTGTATTGATACTCTTTGGTGGAGTTATTGCTTTTACAGCCTTTAATTTTTTACTAAAAAATGTTGCAACAGAAAAAGTGTCTACTTCTGCATATGTAAACCCTGTAATTGCCTTGTTTATGGGGTGGTTTTTTTTAGACGAAGTTTTAACTCTTCAATCAATAATAGCATCTATGGTGTTACTAACAGGGGTTTATTTTATTACTTCTCGTAAAAGGGTTGTAAAAGTAATCGAAGAAGAAAGAATAAAACCTTAAAATAATGATGATGAAAAATATAAATTCATTTTCTTTTATCAACCCTAAAAAATGGCCTTTTTTTTACGGTTATGTAGTTTTAATTATAGGTAGTATTGGTATTTTATTTAGTATTCCAGGGCAGACTGTTGGGGTTTCTGTGTTTACAGATCCTGTAAAAGATGCTTTGGGCTTAACAAGAAACCAATTTAGCAACGCTTATTTAATAGGTACTTTAGTCAGTGCTTTTTTTGTAACAAAGGCAGGAAGGTTGTTTGATAAGTTTGGGGCAAGATTTGTAGCTTTTTTTGCTGCTTTTTTTTTAGGAGTCGCACTAGTTCTTTTTTCTTATTCAGAAGGCATTAGTAATCACTTAAAATTATTTTTAAACTTAAAATCTTGGTTAATTCCTTTTGTGTTGCTAAGTTTTTTGTTCTTTTTAGTCCGTTTTTGCGGACAAGGAGTATTAACCATGTCTTCTAGAAATATGGTAATGATGTGGTTTGATAAAAACCGAGGTAAAGTAAATTCTATTAGTAGTATTGCTGTTTCATTAGGTTTTTCTAGTTCGCCAATTTTGTTTAATTATTTAATTGATAAAAATGGATGGGAGGTAAGTTGGCAAATATTAGCGGTTTGTTTATTTATTTTTAGTTTTTTAATCCTTCAGTTTTATAGAAATAAACCAGAAGATTTTGGTTTAATTCCTGATGGATTTATTTCTATAAAGAAAAGTAAGAAGAAAATTAAAAGTTCTGAAATAAATTTTACCTTAAAAGAAGCTAAAAAAACAAGAGCCTTTTGGATGTTTGGTTTAGCGCTAGCTTTTAATAGTTTTTTTAGTACTGGGTTTACCTTTCATGTAGTTTCAATTTTTAAAACACAAGGTTATGAAAAAACAGATGCTATAGCTGTTTTTTTACCCATTTCTTTAATTGCTATTTCGGTTTCTACGTTAGCGAATATTCTAAGCGATTACATTCAGCATAAAATTTATCTTTTTGTAATGATTTTTAGTGGTTTTTTGGCTGCTGTTGGACTTTTAATTTTAGACACTACAATAGGCATTTATCTTTTAATTATTGGCTTAGGAGTTTATAGTGGACTTTTTGCAGTTGTAAATGCAGTTACTTGGCCACGGTATTTTGGAAGAAGTTATTTAGGGTCTATAACCGGTAAAGTAATGAGTTTTATAGTGGTTGCAAGTGCCTTAGCACCCAGTTTATTTAGTTATTGTTTTTCTGTTTTTGGTAGTTATAGTTTTGTAAGTTATATTTTATTACCCTTTTTAAGTTTTTTGTTTATTGGCTCTTTGGCAATAAAAAAAGTTGGATAATTTTTAGAATAGAATAATGCTTTGTTTTAAGTATTTGCGTAATGTTTTTGGTATCGTTATAAATAAATAGCTCTTAATTTTGAATGTAAAAAAAGCGATTAAATACATGTTAATAAGTACACTAGCTTTTGCTTGTATGAATACTACTGTAAAATATTTAAAAAGTGTTCCAACTTTCGAAATTGTATTTTTTAGGTCTTTAGGATCGTTATTTTTTACTCTTAGTTTTTTATTGAAAAATAAAATACCCATGATTGGTAAAAATAATAAATTATTAATCTTAAGAGCTTTAGCAGGTACCTCCTCTATGACATTTTTTTTTATGTCTGTAAAATATTTATCTATTGGCACCGCGGTATCAATACGATATATTGCGCCAATTTTTTCTGCAATTTTTGCGGTATTTTTATTAAAAGAAAAAATAAAACCAATTCAATGGAGCTTTTTTGTTATTTCACTTATAGGTGTTTTTATTCTTAAAGGGTTTGATCATCATTTAAATACAACAGGGTTAATTTTGGTTTTGCTTGCCTCTGTTTTAAGCGGTCTTGTGTTTGTTATTATCAACAAAATAGGAAAAACTGAGCATCCCATTGTTATTGTAAATTATTTTATGATGTTTGGTACTGTTTTGGGTGGTGTGCTTTCTATAAATAATTGGGTAACTCCTAAAGGAATAGAGTGGCTCTTTTTGGTGTTTTTAGGTGTTTTTGGTTATGTGGGGCAGGTATTTATGACCAAAGCATTTCAGACCGCTTCTACTAATATTGTGGCGCCTGTTAAGTATTTCGAAGTTATTTACACAGCAACTTTTGGGGTCTTTTTATTTGGAGAAGTCTATACCTTGTATAGTTTCTTAGGAATTGCTTTAATTATTGGTGGCTTAATTTTAAATATTTGGTATAAATCTAAAATGAATAATTCATAGAAAGACTCTAAAAAATTAGTATTTGTATTTCAATACTTATTTATATCTTTCACCATAAAATAAAAAATCATTGCAAACTATAACTGTTATTTACTGTATTCTAGCCTTGTTATTGAGTCTTTTTGTGGCTTATTTTCAGTATTTTTTTAAGCAAAAAAAGAAAGCAAAAATAGATGTGTTGCTGTTTGTTTTAAAAACAGTAAGTCTTTTTTTGTTGCTATTGTTGTTGATAAACCCGGCAATTAAGAATGTAGAAAATGAAAACACAAAACCTGTTTTGGCTGTTTTGGTTGATGATTCTAAATCTATTTCTTTTTTTAAGGAAGATAAAAGCATACAAGAATTTTTAGAGGCACTGCAAAAGGATAAAAGTATAGTGGAGAAGTTTAATGTAGAGGCTTTTTCTTTTGGGAACAAAATAACCCTTTTAGATAGTCTTTCTTTTTTAGACGGTAATACCAATGTATATAAAGCAATAAGTACAGTAAATCAATTGTATGAGGGTAAAATTGCGCCAATTGTAGTGTTGTCAGACGGAAACCAAACAGTAGGCAATGATTATGAATTTATCAATGCTAAGCAAAAAATATATCCAGTGGTTTTTGGGGATACTGTTTTGTACAAAGATTTAAAAATAAGTCAGTTAAATGTTAATAAATACAGTTACATCAAAAATAAGTTTCCGGTAGAGGTATTGTTAAATTATGAAGGTAAGGAAAACGTTACTTCTCAGTTTTCGATAGTTAAAAAAGGGAAAACCATTTTTACAAAAAAAGTTCAATTTTCTGCAACAAATAATTCTAAAACCATCACTACAAATTTAACCTCCACTAAAGAAGGACTGCAATATTACACAGCTTCTATTCGTAAAATTGAAGGAGAGAAAAACACAAAAAATAATACAAAAAGTTTCTCTGTAGAGGTGATAAACGAACAAACAAAAGTGTTGGTTTTAACTTCTGTTCTGCATCCAGATTTAGGGGCTTTAAAAAAATCGATAGAAAGCAATAAACAACGTTCTGTGTCTGTTTTTTTAGTTGATGAATTTAAAAATCAAATAAATGATTATCAGTTAATTATATTGTATCAACCAAATAATAGCTTTAATAAAATTATAAATGATATTAAAACGAGTAATAGTAACTATTTTTTAATTTCGGGAGCAAATTCAGATTGGAATTTCATCAATAAAAACCAATTAGGGATCTCTAAAAATGCCCTTCGTCAAACAGAAAATTATGGTGCATTATTTAGTAATTCTTTTTTAACTTTTTTGCAAAAGGATATTGGTTTCAATCAATTTTCGCCGCTTAAAGATCAATTCGGAGAGGTTTCAATCTCTAGAGAACATCAAACCTTATTATTTCAAAATATTAACGGATTAGAAACCAAACAACCTTTGTTGGCAACTTTAGAAATCAATAATCAAAAGTCTGCTATTTTATTTGGGGAAGGTTTATGGAGGTGGAGATCCGCTAGTTTTTTAAACTCTAATTCTTTTCAAGATTTTGATACGTTTATAGGGAACTTAGTGCAATATTTAGCCTCTACCAAAAAGAGAAACCGACTAGAAGTAGCTGTAGAAAACTTGTATTCTGATGCTTCTGTAATAGATATATCGGCCTTTTATTTGGATAAAAACTATCAGTTTGATGCAAGAGCTTCTTTAGAGATTTCAGTTACAAATACGGGTACTAAAAAAGTAATAAAAGTACCTTTTTCGTTAATGAACAATTCTTATCAAACAGAAATAGAGAATTTAGGTCCTGGAGATTATAGTTATACGGTATCGGTAATTGGGCAGCAAATAAAGAAACATGGTAAGTTTAAGGTAACAGAAAATCAAATAGAAGAACAATTTACCAATGCAAATTCAACTAAGCTCTTAAAATTAGCCGAAAAAACAGGAGGGAAGCTGTATTTTAAAGATGAAGTAGACAAATTAAAAAAAGAAATTTTAGCTGATAAATCGTTTTACACTACTCAAAAATCAATTATAAGAGAGCAAAGTTTAATTGATTGGAAATGGGTTTTATTTACTGTAATTACCTTGTTTACAGTAGAGTGGTTTGTTAGAAAATATTACGGAAAAATTTAAAAACAAAATTTTATATGAGATTTCACACAAGAAAATGGGTAAAACCAGAAGATTTAAACCCAAATGGAACTTTATTTGGTGGTAGATTATTGCAGTTTATTGATGAAGAAGTTGCAATTTATGCTATTATACAATTAGAAAATACAAGAACAGTTACAAAATATATGTCTGAAATAGATTTTGTAAGTTCTGCAAGACAAGGAGATATTATTGAAATAGGTATTGATGTTATAAAATTTGGAAATACCTCAATTACATTAACTTGTAGTGTTAGAAATAAGTTAACACGAAAAACAATTATTGAAGTAGAAAAAATAGTGATGGTTTCTTTGGATGAAAACGGGCATCCTAAAAAACATGGAAAAACAGAAATTGAATATGTAAAAGATCGATTAGAATAGTTGTTTTTTTATTTTAATTTTAGTAAAATTTGTAAGACTATTTCCAAAAACCTCTAAGGAAGATTGTATTGATATACATTGTTTTTGATGAAGTTATATTGTAAATTTGAAAGAATTTAAAAATAAAAATAAATGGCAAGTAATCAAGTTGATATTAAGTTTCCTAAGGGAGGCGTTTTTTTTATCATATTAGCAGTAATAGCAATAATTGTATTTTCTAAATCTACAATAACCATTGGTCCTGGAGAAGGAGGTGTTATTTTTGAGGCTTTAGGAGACGGTATAAATACAGAAAAAACATATAGTGAAGGATTTCATATTGTAGCTCCTTGGAATAGAATGATTGTAAGAAAAGTACGTCAGCAATCTATTTCTGATGAAATGAATGTACTTTCTGTAAACGGATTAGAGGTTAAAGTAAACGGAACTATTTGGTACGAACCAGAATTTTCTAATTTAGGTAAATTAATTAAAACTAAAGGAGAAGATTATGAGCGTGAGTTGTTAGATCCTGCAATTAATGCAGCAGCAAGAAGTGTTGTGGGTAGATACACACCAGAGCAATTATATTCTAGTAAAAGAGATGTAATTGAGCAAGAAATTTTAGATGAAATTAAAATTGTTTTAAAAGATCAATATTTATTAGTAACAAGAGTTTTGGTAGAAGATGTAAAATTACCAACAACTATTAGAACTGCTATTGAAACAAAGCTAAAACAAGAACAAGAGTCTTTAGAATACGAGTTTAGAATTGCAAAAGCAGAGAAAGAAGCTAAAAGACAAAAAATTGATGCAGAAGGAAAAGCAGTGGCAAATAAAATTTTAAGTGCTTCTTTAACTGATAAAATTTTACAAGAAAAAGGAATTCAGGCTACTGTAGAGTTGTCAAAATCTGCAAATAGTAAAGTAATTGTTATTGGTTCTGGAAAATCTGGAATGCCAATTATTTTAGGGAATCAATAATTATTGATTTCTGTTTTAAATAATATTTTAAAGGAGTTGAATGTAATTTCTTTACAAACCGAATACGAATTAAAAATCCAGCTTTTGCTGGATTTTTTTTATGCTTCTAGTTTAACTCTTAAAGTTTTGTTAAACTCAATTTTAAGATGTAACTAATTTGTTTCTCCTTTGTCTTATAGATGTATTTGATGATGAGAGGTAAGCATAAAAATAAAGTTTTATACAAGTGTATTTTATTGAAATAAAGATAAAATACCTTTACTACAAAGGGTAAAGTATCATTTTAAAGAAGTACAAGGTATTTTTAGTTATAGTTAGGTTAGTTTTTAATAGTTGATTAAGGTCAGAGACATTTGTGTTTTTGGCCTTTTTCAATAGGTATAAAAAAAGCCTTGAGTGAATTTACCTCAAGGCTTTTAAATATTTATAATTCTAGTTAAACGAATTAATTCTTTACAGGAATTTTATCACGCTCAATCTTTCCTTTTTTAAGTGCTTTGTAGTTTTCGTAGCAATCTAGTACGGCTTCAATCATTTGTAAATCAGAAGCCTTTTTAATAAAGTATTCAGAGTAGTTACAGTCGGTTAATAACTCAGTAAGCTCTTGTCTATCCATTTGTAGGTATTCCATCATAACCTCTCTGTCAAACTTACCAGATAGCATTTTACGTAAATTGTCTTCGTCTTTTAGTTTTTGTAATTTTTTTAATTGTTTTGGTTTTTTACCAAACAGATTGTATAAGAAATCAACTGGCTGAAATAAGGCAGCAATAGGTGATGAGAAGTCATTTCCTTTAGGTTTCCCAACTTCATAAGTTTGTGGTAGTCCATTGATTTTAATTCTTGTAAATCGATCTTTAGGCACTTGTTTTACATCTATTTCTAAAACACCAATTAATTGGGTAGATTTTATAACAACTTCTCTAATTTCTTCTGGTTTTTCATATAAAGCAATTAGTAACTCGTTACCTTTTAGTAAATCGTTTGTAATTTTTAATTTGATAGATGCAAAACCTAAATAAGAAACCAAAATAGTGTCATTAGCTTTTGTTGGTATTTCAAAAAAACCTCTATCATTGGTAATTGTACCTTGTACGCTGTTTAAATTTAATATATGTGCAGCGCTTAAAACTTTTTTAGTTTTTGCGTGAATAATTTGCCCTTTTAAGGTTTTAACACGTAGGGTGTCGTTTTGAGAGAATGTACTTAGCGATGCGAATAAGCACAAAATATATAATAGTCTTTGCATATTGCAATAATAGTAATAAAAGCGCTTAAAAAGGTTAATTTTATTGTAAAAACATACTGTTTTTTTACTGGTGATGAAATTATAGCGGTAAACTTATCTGCTTGTTATAAAATAAGATAGTGTTTAGTGTAATTAAAAAAGGCAAAGGTTTAGAAGAAGTGTAAAAGTGCGCACGAGAAGATTCGAACTTCCACGTTCTTGCGAACACAGCCCCCTCAAGGCTGCGCGTCTACCAATTTCGCCACGTGCGCATTTGTGTAAAGCAAAAATGTTAAGCATATTGCTTAACATTTTTTTTGTGACCGGGCTGGGGCTCGAACCCAGGACCCTCTCCTTAAAAGGGAGATGCTCTACCAACTGAGCTACCAGGTCTATTTTGTAAACCGGTTGCAAATATACAATCAAACATTGGAACTATTAGCATTAAATTGAAAAAAAATTACAGATATTTGCATAAAAATAAAAATCAATGAAAATAGTGTTATTAGGGTATATGGCTTCGGGAAAATCAAGTATTGGTAAACGACTTTCTAAAAAGTTGTCTATGAAGTTTTTAGACTTGGATGATTATATTATTGAGAAAGAAAAAATGTCGATTTCTAAAATATTTGAAACCAAAGGAGAGGTGTACTTTAGGTTGATAGAAAACACCTATTTGAAAGAAATTTTAGCTAAAGATGAAAATTTTATCCTTGCTTTAGGTGGCGGAACGCCTTGTTACGCTAATAATATGGAAGAAGTTAACAAAGCAGATACTTTATCGATCTATTTAGAAGGTAGCACTGCAACCATGATTGAACGCCTTATTAGAAAGAAAAGTAAACGACCTCTAATTGCTTCTTTAAGTGATGATAAAATACCAGAATTTGTTGCAAAACATCTTTTTGAAAGACGCCCTTATTACGAGCAAGCAAAAACAACCCTAAAAATAGATCACAAAACTAAAAAAGAAGTAGCAGAAGAATTAGAGCAATTACTAAACTAAATATGCTACAGCTTCAGTTTCTTTTGTAGAAAACTCAACTTGTATGTGTTCTTTTATAGAAGTAGATAAAGAAATGCCCTTAAAGTCTGCCTTTACAGGGTATTTTTTATGATTTCTATTTACTAAAACAGCTGTTTTAAATCTTTTTAACGGAACATCTAAAAAATGCTTAATTCCGTATATTAAAGTAGTTCCAGAACTTAAAACATCATCAACTAAAATTAAAGACTTATTTTTGTAGTCTGTCACGTCTAAAGAAGTAGAAACAGGTTTTAAAGGATGTTTTTTATCAATATTTACTTTACAAATAGTTACTTTTAAAGGAGATATTTCTTGTAAAACTTCTACTAATTTTTCAGCAAAAATATATCCATTACCAACAATACCTGCTAGTATTACTTCTTTTTCAGAACTATTTGTTTCGTATATCTGATATGCAATTCTTCTAATTTTTTGAGAAATTTGCAGTTTATTTAATATAATGCTACCTGATGTTGTCATATTTCTTCTGTTGTATCGTCTTGGTAATTATCAATATCTCTTCTGTCTTTTTTTGTAGGTCTACCAGTTCCTTTTTTTCTATAATAATCTTTTGCAAATTTTAAAAGATCTGTTTTTTCAAACTCTTCTTTTGGGGTAATATCTTTTCTATAAAGATCTACTAATTTTGCACCAACTCTACTTACGGGTAAATCTAAAACTTTTATTTGATAATTGATTTGATTTTTTCTAACTAAAATCAACTCATCACCAAAAATTTCTTTAGATGGTTTTACGCTACTGTTGGCTATCTTAATTTGTCCTTTTTTACAAGCTGTTGTTGCCAAACTTCTTGTTTTAAAAACTCTAATACACCACAAATATTTATCAATTCTCATAAAAATAGTTAAAATATAATGTTTGTCTTTTTACAAAGGTATAAAATTGGTAAATTGCGTGCTCAAATTTAAAGATTAAATGAATAAAATAAAAAATATTTTTGCTTTTGCAATTATTTCAATTCTGCTATATTCTTGTGGAAGTAGTAGTTCTACAGAGGTAGATAACTTTGATCATGAAGCTCAGGCTTTAATAGATAATGATACTTTAGTTCAATTTCTAAAAAAACATTATTTTGATGCTTCTACAAAAACTGTTACAACTTTGGTTGATGGAGAAACTGCCCTTTATGATGATGCTAAGTTAAAATCTATGAGCATTACCGAAAACGAAATTGATTACACATTATATTATTATGTAAATACAGTAGGTAGCCCAACAATAGATAAAGGTAACCCAACGGTAATGGATTCTGTTTTTGTAAACTATGATGGGCAAAGAATTGTGGATACAGAGAGTATTAGTGATTCTTTTGATAGTAATGATGGTATTTGGCTAACATTAAATGCAGTAATTAGAGGTTGGTCTCATGGTTTTACCAATTTTAAAGGAGGGGATAATATCACAGATAATGGTCCTATTACCTATGAAAATGGAGGGAAAGGAATTTTATTTATTCCTTCTGGTTTAGCCTATGCAAATATTGGTAGCGGAAGTATTGCTGCAAATGAATGTTTACTTTTTTACATCGATTTGTATGATTTTGTAAAAGGAACAGATCATGATAATGATGGTGTTGCTTCTATAAATGAAGATGCTGATGGTAATGGAGAGCCTAGAGATGATGATACCGATTTAGATGGAGTTCCTAATTATTTTGATACAGATGATGATGGAGATGGTGTTTTAACAATCAATGAAGATGCAAATAAAGATGGTAATCCTGCAAATGATTTTAGCGATACTAACAATCCAACTTTACCAGATTATCTAAATCCAGATATAAAATAAAGTATTTAAAAAACACTAAAATTAGATACTATACAAACCTAAAATAAATTCTGGTTTATAAAAAAAGACTCTTAAGAAATTAAGAGTCTTTTTTTTGTTATAAAGATGGCTTTTAAAAGATTTATTTTTTAAAACTTTAATATATAGCATTAAGATAGAGCTAGGGCAAATAAGCTTTCTTAAAAATGATATTTACTTCTATATTCTTTGTTAATTAGTAGTAAAAATTAGAATGTATAATTGCTGAAAAAGTACAATGTTTATTCATTAAAAAGTTCTTTAAAATTTTTAAGAGTTATTGATGATAATTTTTACGTGTTTTCTTAAAACAAATAATTTAAATGTTAATAATTAGGATACTTAAATTTAATGCTATTAATTTTGGTTTTTTAATAATTTTAGTTTTGATAGTTGTTTTTTTAAAACTTAAAATATATTATTTCTATTAAAATGTTTAAGTTTACATAATTATTAACCAGAAATTAACCAAACTATTAATTAAAAACAACTAAATCATGAAAATTCTTAAGAATTTATCAATTTTTTTAACTGTGCTAATTTTGGCTTCTTGCCAGTCAGAAGCAGGAATTGAAACAGAAAACCTAAGTGAATCAATGACTAATGAATTAAAATTAACATTAGCAGCCGAACAAGTTACATATGATGAAAATTTGCCAAAAGAATCTAAATTATTGTATGGAACTAAAGTTGAAATGATTGCTTTAGGCGATGGAAATTACGCCTTAGGAGATATGCTTTTTACCGATGAAGATTTTGCACAATCTAATATTAATGCAAAAGGACAAGGTGTATGGGATAGACGTGGTGGTAAATGGCCAAATAGCACTTTACTTTATAAGTACTCTGCTAGTATGCCTCAAGCTACTAAAAATAAAGTAGATAATGCTGCGCAATACATTACAAATAACACAGATCTTACTGTAAGAAAGTGGGTAAGTACAGATACTGCAGGATATGTATGGGTTAACTACAGTAACGATAGTGGATGTTCTGCTCAAATTGGTTATAGAAATAAAAAATCTCCAGGTCAATCTATGAATATCGCTTCAAATTGTTCAGAAGGTTCTACTATCCATGAATTTTTACATGCAGCTGGTATTGTTCATGAACAAAATCATTGGAACAGAGATGCTTATTTAACTGTTTTATATAATAATATTGATGATAACAAAGAGTTTAATTATGTAAAATTATCAGATGCAAATGGTTGGGAAATTTCCGACGTAGTAGATGTAAATTCTATAATGATGTATGGGTCTTATTTTTGGCAAACTGCTACAGCAAAAGCAAATGGTTGGAGAACTATGAAAAAGAAAGATGGTGGTACAATCGTTCCAAACAGAAGTTACATGACAACAAACGACAAAGCAATTATAAATGCTGTATACTAGTTATGTGTAAACATAATTTTTTATAAATTACTCAATAAAAATAGGTTAATAATTATAAAATTAAGCCAGTGAATTTATTTTCACTGGTTTTTTTATGGTTTGATATTTTAGATTGATTAAGAAAAAAATTTTTCTAAGAGAGGTTTTGTGTTACGCTATTGTTGTATTTACAATATATTTTTTAATTGGTCTGGTAAGGTGAATTGTTTTTAAATAGTTGTTTTGTTATTTCTAATAAACTCTTAAATAAGTCTATTATATTCTAAGAAGGTGTATTTTAATACAAAAAAAAGCTCTTGAAATTTTCAAGAGCTTTTTTAATATTAAATAATTTGTGTACTTATAACTTTAAAGAAAGTCCAAATATTATTTGATTCGTTCTGTTATCTACGGTAAATTTATCAGCAAACTTAGCTTCGTTTCCAGATAAACCTCTTTCCCAACGTACATCTATACCTATATTACCAAACTCTACTCCAGCTCCCATTTGAAGTCCTACAGAGAACTTATCAAGTTCATCAGAAGTCAAATCTTGAAAAGTAATTTCATCATCTAAAATGTATTGAAAAGAAGGACCAATAAAAACATTTGCAAATCCTAAGAATTTTTTACCTACTAAAACAGGTACATCTAACTTCTTAAATGAATAATCATCTGAACCGACTGCTTGCTCAAACTCTGTCTTAACTTGTGTATAAACAATTTCTGGTCTTACATACAAACCTAAAACAGGGATGTCTCCACGAAACCAAATTCCTGCATGATAACCAGATTTAGCTTTCGCTCCATCAATTACATCATTTCCTAAACTTTCAACAGAGTCGTCTCCACTATTATTGTAGTTTACACCAGCTTTAATACCAAAATCTACTTGAGCGTTTGACACTTGGTTAAAACCAAAAGCCAAAAACATCATTAAAATTACTTTTTTCATCATTTTTTTTATTTAAAGTTAATACAAGTACGCTTTAAACTTAAAACGCATTTATTTTCTAGAAATTACTTTTTTAACAGCTTTAACAACAGCAGCAGCATCTAAACCATATTTAGCCATTAACTGTTCTGGTGTTCCAGATTCTCCAAAAGTATCATCTGTACCAACAAACTCTTGCGGAGTAGGGGTGTTTAAAGCTAATGTTCTTGCAACACTTTCACCTAAACCACCTAATTTATTATGTTCTTCTGCGGTAACAATACAACCTGTTTTAGCAACAGACTTTAAAATAATTTCTTCGTCTAAAGGTTTAATTGTATGAATATTAATTACTTCTGCAGATATTCCTGCTGCTTCTAATTGTTCTGCTGCTTGTAAAGATTCCCAAACTAAATGACCTGTTGCAACAATTGTTACATCTGTTCCTTCTGTTAATTGAATTCCTTTTCCAATTTCAAATCTTTCATCAGTTGGCATAAATACAGGTACTTTCGGGCGACCAAAACGCAAGTATACAGGTCCATCAAAATCTGCAATTGCAATCGTTGCTGCTTTTGTTTGGTTGTAATCACACGTATTAATAACGGTCATTCCTGGTAACATTTTCATTAAACCAATATCTTCTAATATTTGGTGTGTTGCTCCATCTTCTCCTAAAGTAACTCCAGCGTGAGATGCACAAATTTTTACGTTTTTACCAGAATATGCAACAGATTGACGAATTTGGTCGTACACTCTACCTGTAGAAAAGTTAGCAAATGTTCCTGTAAAAGGTATTTTACCTCCAATTGTTAAACCAGCAGCAATACCAATCATGTTTGCTTCTGCAATACCAATTTGGAAAAATCTCTCAGGATTTTCTTCAATAAATTGATCCATTTTTAAAGAACCAATTAAATCTGCACATAAGGCAACTACGTTTGGGTTTGTTCTTCCTAATTCTGTTAAACCATCTCCAAAACCTGAACGAGTGTCCTTCTTTTCTGTGTACGTGTATTTTTTCATTATATAATTGTTGTATTGTGTTGTAAAATTTGCGTAAAAATAAACTTTTATTTTACTTTAGAGAAGAGAAAAGTTTATTAAGAAGTAAGACTTATTAAAATTAAACGATGAAGTCTTACAAAGAATCACTAAACGGTTAAAAAACGAATCTTAAGATCTTCTAAAAAGTGTTTTGCTGTTAAATCAGGATAAAAAAATAAGCTCCTTTATATAAAAGAAGCTTATTAATATTAAATTGATAGACTTTATTTATCTGTAACGTCTTTTTAAATTCCAAACGATAGAACTTGTTTGGCTATAATTTTTTGCTGGAGTTCCAACTTTGTTTTCTGCGTTTGTTTTTTGATTACTTCTGATCATTATTGTTTTTATTTTGCGGGTGCAAAATTAGTTGGTATCTAAGCCTTAAAAAACAATAGCTTTAATGAGTTTGTATAGTATGTTACCTTTTTTGGCTTTTATTTCGTAATTATTTGATTAATAGGTTGCAAACAGTTTTTTGTTTTATAAATTCATCAATTCTTTATAAAGTTTATGAACTGGTAAACCTACTACATTAAAATAACTGCCTTCTAAATTATCAATAGCTATAAAACCAATCCATTCTTGAATTCCGTATGCACCTGCTTTATCAAAAGGTTTATAATTCTTAATGTAATAATTAATTTCATCATCAGAAAGCTCTTTAAAAGAAACCGTAGTTACATCATTTATAATTTTCTGAAAGAACTTACTTTTTATGCTTATCGATGTAATAACTTCATGTTTTTTGCCAGATAAAGCTCTTAACATATTAAAAGCATCAGTTTCGTCTTTTGGTTTTCCTAATGCTTTTTCTTCTAACCAAACAATGGTATCAGAAGTAATTAATAAATCGTTTTCTGATAAATTACTAAATGCTTGAGATTTTAAGTCGGCTAAAAAATCGGTTATCTCGGTTCCTTTTAATTCAGGCGGATAAATTTCTTCAATCTCTTTAAGTTGAATTGTAAAATCGATGTCTAAATCTTTAAAAAATTGTTGTCTTCTTGGAGATTTAGAAGCGAGTATTACGTTGTATTGTTTTAATTTTTCTCTTAACATTTGTTTCTTTCGTTATTACTGCAAAGGCAGCAATCTGTTTTTATTATTTTAGTTTAAACAATACCATCGATAATATACCAAAAAGCATTACTATTTTCATCAAACTACTTAGTTTAGAAAAGTCTTTCTTCGTTTCCGAAATCCATAATTTATACATAAAATAAAGGAATGGAAGTAGAATAAACACAATTCCGTAACCTAAAAGTAAATAGTCTTCTTTTAAAGACTGAAGTACAATCAATAGAAATACTAATAGAATAGCACTAAAGAAAAAAGCGACTTTAGAAGCTCTTTTTCTTCCAATTAAAATGGGTAAAGTTTTTGCTTTTATTTTTAAATCACCATTTACATCTTCTATATCCTTTATAATTTCTCTAATAAAATTGGTTAGAATAGAAAATATAATATAGATAATAGCTGTCGCTAATAAATGAAAACTGGTACTAAGGTTACTAATTACTTCTAAAAGATTACTGCTATGAGCATTGGGTTCATTAAATAAGACGGTTATAAAAATAACCAACCCTAAAAGAGTAGAAACTACTAAATTACCAAATAGTAGTGTTTTTTTTAAATACTTAGAATATAAAAATAACACTAAAATGGTTCCTAAAAAGATAAAAATGTATTCTGTGTTTTCTGTAGTTATAGATACATATATGCTTAAAAATAATCCTAAAATACTAGTTAAAGCATAAAGAAACCAAGCTTTTTTTATAGAAATAGATTTGCCTATAATAACCTTTGTTGGTTTGTTTATTTTATCGGTATCAATATCAAAAATATCATTAATAATATAACCACCAGCCGTAATTAATAGAACGCTAAGAGTTAGTAATGTAAATTGATAATGGGTTAAAGTTATACCTGTATAAGTCGTGTGAATTAACGTGTAGTTTTTAAAACTAATGTTGCTAAAAAAAATAGAATCTATTAACGCGTACTTGGTTAAAACCATTGTTAATAAAACCATAAAGAGGTTTTTATAACGAATTAGCCTTAAAAAATCCATTATCCGTTAAAGCTCTTTTTAATACGTGCTAAATCTCGTTTGTTGTCTCTATCTTTTAAAACCTCTCGTTTGTCATGTGTTTGTTTCCCTTTTGCTAAGGCAATTTCTAACTTTGCAAAACCTCTATCATTAATAAACAAGCGTAAAGGCACAATGGTATTTCCTTTGGCTTCAACGTCTTTTCTTAAAGAACGTAATTCGCGTTTATTCATTAACAATCTACGCTCACTTTTAGGTTTGTGGTTAAAGTGATGCCCAAACATGTATTCTTGAATGTACATATTAACAATAAACAATTCTCCGCCTTCATTAAATTCACAAAAACTCTCTGTAATTCTAGCCTGACTTAAACGAATCGATTTAATTTCCGTTCCTGTTAACTGAATTCCAGCCACGTATTTGTCTAGAATTTCAAATTCGAAACGTGCTTTTTTGTTCTTTATGTTTATATTTTTCTGAACAGCCATTGACTGATTTTTATTTAAATAATTTTAACAAAGATACATTTTTACTTTGGTCAAAGAAATGTAATTTTGAAATCTATTACCCACTCAATAAAACAAAACCAATGAAGTATTTACCAATTCTTTTTTTAGCTTTTTTAATTTCTTGTAAACCGTCTGAAAACAAGTTAACTGCACAGCAAATTATAGATAAAACTATTGTGTATTCTGGTGCAGACAAGGTGGCTAATTCAGAAATTAAATTCAAATTTAGAGACAAAGAGTATGTTGCTTATCGAGAAAACGGTAATTATAAATTAATTAGAGAGTTCGATTCTGTTATAGATGGTCTAACAAATGAGGGGTTTAAAAGGTTTATCAATCTAGAAGAGCAAAAACTGTCTAAAGTAGATTCTTCTAAATATGCTAATGCCGTAAATTCTGTACATTATTTTTCTGTGTTGCCTTTTGGGTTAAATGACAAAGCGGTAAATAAAAAATTATTGCCATCAGCTACCGTAAAAGGAAAGGAATATTACAAAATAGAAGTTACATTTTCTGAAAATGGAGGAGGAGAAGATTTTGAAGATGTTTTTATTTATTGGATTGGTAAAGAAGATTTTTTAGTAGATTATTTAGCCTATTCATATCATACAAATGGTGGTGGAAAACGTTTAAGAGTTTTAAAAGAGCAATGTGTAAAAAACGGAATTCGTTTTGTAGATTTTCATAATTACAAGCCTTTAAATAAAGAAGTTTCTCTTGTTGATATTGACAAAGCTTATGAAAATAATGAACTTAAAAAAGTTTCTGAAATTGTTTTAAAAGATATTGAAGTTAAAGTTTTAGAGTAAAATTAAAAGGTGTTTTTTTTGAAGCTATTTCCTGCTTGGAGTTTATCTTGAGCGAAGTCGAAAGACACTCGCTTTTTTTACTTCTGTTCTCGATACAAATTTTTCATTCTTCAAAATTCATTCGAACTGACAGTAAAAAAGAGCTCAAACAAATGCTGCAAACAGGGCTATAAATTTGCTAATTTGTTTTAGAGTTAGCTAATAATTTATTTTTTTAGAAAGCATTTAAAACATAAATATTACTCAACGTTTTCTATAATACTCGTTTTTTATTTTGTCATTGCTAAGTTTACTTTTTTGTAAACTGTGGCAATCTCTAAATAATAATCAACAGATTGCTTCGTTCCTTGCAATTGCGCTAATTAATTTAAGAAATAAATAACTAATCTACTTTTATGATATTACAGTTTTTTTTATCACCAGTAATTGTTACAGTGTATAAACTAGCGTTGTCATTATCATCGATGTCTTTGTATTTTTTTTCTCCTAAAATTTTATTCACAAAAGCAGGAGTTGTATTGCTATGACCAACTACTAGAACTGTTTTTCCTTTTGTTTCTTGCTGAAAAATAGAATCGTACATTTTTCTAGGGTTGTACTTTATAATTTCTAAATTTTTACTTTCTGCTGTTGGTGTTGCTGTTTGTAAGGTTCTGTTGTAATTTGTAGAATAAATAGCATCCAAATGAATGTTTTTAAAATGATCTGCCCATTTTTTTGCTCTTTCCTGTCCTTTTTTATTCAAATTAGGATTTCTATTTGTGCCATTTGTTCTGTCTTTTTCTGCATGGCGAATTAAATAATACGTTGTAGTTTCATTAGAAGTACAAGAAGTTAGAAAAGCAAAAGCAAAAACAAAAAGGAGTAAAAATTTCTTCATAAAAGTTATTTTAAAGAACGAATATACTTAAAAAAGAAAAAGTGATGTTTTTAAACATCACTTTTTCCTTACGAACTTCACTATTAATAATGTCTGTTTTAGAGGCTCTAACAACTAAAAGATTGCTTCGTTCCTCGCAATGACATTAATTTTTAAGTACTCTCAATTAAATCAGACTGATTTCTAAACACCAACTGATCATCAAAAGCATCAATTAAAATAATACTATCTGTGGTAATTTTACCAGACAATATTTCTTTAGAAAGCTGGTTTAAAACTTCTTTCTGAATAACTCTTTTTACAGGTCTTGCTCCAAATTCTGGCTGATATCCTTTTTCAGCTAAATATTTAATAGCTTCGTCTGTTGCATCTAAAGTAATTTCTTGCTTACCAATCATTTTCTTTAAGTGTTCTATTTGTAATTTTACAATTTCAAATATATTACCCTTGGTTAATGGCGTAAACATAATTACGTCATCAATTCTGTTTAAAAATTCTGGTCTTACAGATTGTTTTAACAATGCTAAAACTTCTATTTTAGCCAATTCGGTTACTGAATCTAAATCTGCTTTTGGATCGCTAAATTTCTCCTGAATTATATGACTACCAATATTAGAAGTCATAATAATTATGGCATTTTTAAAATCGGCAACACGTCCTTTATTATCTGTTAACCTTCCTTCATCTAATACTTGTAACAACACGTTAAAAGTATCTGGATGCGCTTTTTCTATTTCATCTAAAAGTACCACAGAATAAGGTCTTCTTCTAACAGCTTCTGTTAATTGACCACCTTCATCATAACCAACATATCCCGGAGGCGCACCAACCAATCTACTTACAGAATGACTTTCTTGATATTCACTCATGTCTATACGTGTCATAGCGTTTTCATCATCAAAAAGGTATTCTGCCAAGGCTTTTGCTAGCTCTGTTTTACCAACTCCGGTGGTTCCTAAAAACAAGAAACTACCAATAGGTTTATTAGGGTTTTGCAAACCAGCTCTAGAACGTCTCACGGCATCAGAAACAGCAACAATAGCTTCTTCTTGTCCAACCACTCTTTTGTGCAATTGCGCTTCTAATCTTAACAGTTTTTCACGTTCAGACTGAATCATTTTTGTTACCGGAACTCCAGTCCATTTGGCAACAACTTCCGCAATATCATCATAGGTTACTTCCTCTTTAATTAAAGATTTTTCAGATTGATTTTCTGCCAATACTTTTTGAAAAGCTTCTAAATCTTCTTGCGCTTTTTTAATTTTACCATATCTAATTTCGGCTACTTTACCATAATCGCCATCACGTTCTGCTTTTTCTGCTTCAATTTTTAAATCTTCTATTAAGGCTTTTGCATTCTGAATATTATCTACCACCTCTTTTTCAGATTTCCACTTCGCATTCATTTCATTACGTTCTTCTTTTAGGTTTGCTAAATCCGAGCGTAAAGATTTTAACTTGGTTTCGTCTTTTTCACGTTTTATGGCTTCAATTTCAATTTCTAACTGCATCACTTTTCTGTCTAAAACATCAAGCTCTTCTGGTTTAGAATTTATTTCCATACGCAGTTTTGCCATCGCTTCATCCATTAAATCAATGGCCTTATCTGGTAAAAAACGATTGGTAATATAACGCTGAGATAATTCTACAGCACCAATAATAGCCTCATCTTTAATACGAACCTTGTGGTGTGTTTCATACTTTTCTTTAATACCTCTTAAAATAGAAATGGCACTTTCTGTATCGGGCTCATCTACAATAACTTTTTGAAAACGTCTTTCTAAAGCTTTGTCTTTTTCAAAGTATTTCTGATATTCATCCAACGTAGTTGCACCAATTGCACGCAACTCTCCACGCGCTAAAGCTGGTTTTAGAATATTAGCTGCATCCATAGCACCTTGTCCGCCACCTGCACCAACTAACGTGTGAATTTCATCAATAAAAAGTACAATATCACCATCAGAAGTAGTTACCTCTTTAATAACCGCTTTTAAACGCTCTTCAAATTCTCCTTTATATTTTGCACCTGCAATTAAAGCTCCCATATCTAAAGAAAAAATAAGTTTTCCTTTTAGATTTTCTGGCACATCTCCATCTACAATTCTGTGTGCTAAACCTTCTGCAATTGCAGTTTTACCGGTTCCTGGTTCTCCAACTAAAATTGGATTGTTTTTTGTTCTACGAGATAAAATTTGTAATAACCTACGGATTTCTTCATCTCTACCAATTACAGGGTCTAACTTACCATCTTCTGCTAATTTGTTTAAGTTTTTAGCATATTTATTTAAAGAATTATAGGTTTCTTCCTGACTTTGAGAAGTTACTCTTTCTCCTTTTCTTAATTCGTCTATTGCGGCTTGTAAGTGTTTTTCTGTAACACCTTGGTCTTTTAAAACTTGCGCAATATTACTTTTAGATTTAAAAATAGCTAGAATTAAATGCTCTATAGAAACATAATCATCTTTCATTTTTTTAGCAATTACAGCTGCTTCTGTTAATGTTTTACTTGCTTCTCTAGACAGCATTAATTCTGCACCAGAAACTTTAGGCAAACTCTCTAATTGTTTGTCTAAAATTTGTTCTACAATAGTAATATTGATGTTCAATTTTTTCAAAAGAAACGGCAAAACATTTTCATCTACTTGCGTTAAAGCTTTAAAAATGTGCTCGTTTTCTATTTGATTATGACCAAAACCTTGCGCAATCTGTTGCGCCATTTGTATGGTCTCTTGCGATTTTGTTGTATAATTGTTAAAATTCATTTTCTAAGTTTTTGTTTTTTTTTGATAACTATAAAGCAATTTTAATACCATCTATTTTTTAAGTTTAAAGTAAGTCAAATTGTCTGTAAAGCGTTGTTTTTACTGACTTTTTGTCTAATGAAAGTTTACTATATTTACACCGACAAATAACAAAAAACATCAAATGGGTATATTTAATAAGATTTTTGGAGGTAATGATGAAGGTAAGGAAAAAGAAGCAAAAGTGTCATACTTAAAGTGGATTCCTTTAACTTCTATGGAGCAATTAGAAGAAATAAAAGAAATTTCTAAAACCGAAAGCGTATTAATTTTTAAACATTCTACACGTTGCGGAATTAGTAGTATGGTAATTAAACGCTTTGAGGCTCTTTTTACCGAAGAACATCAAAATTTAAAAGTCTATTATTTAGACCTATTAAATTACAGAGATATTTCTGATGAAGTAGGGTATACGTTTCAGGTGATGCACCAATCTCCGCAATTAATTATCGTTAAAAATGGGGTTTCTGTAGAGAATGCCTCTCATTATGATATCACAATTACAAATTTATCAAGATTTATATAGCATAAACTTGCATTAAACCTTATTTAAGTCTTATTTTTGTCTTTTTAAATTTTTAATCGTTTGGCAGAAATAAACACTTCAGTAAAAAAAGTAGGTAAGGAATTATACGGATATCAAAAAGATGCTCTTCAAGAGATTTTTAGAAGGTTTGAAGACGCACCAAAAGATTATCATCTATTGTATCAATTACCAACAGGAGGTGGAAAAACAGTAATTTTTTCTGAAATTGTAAGGCGTTATTTAGAAACTTTTAAAAAGAAAGTTTTGGTTTTAACGCACAGAATTGAGTTGAGCAAGCAAACCTCTAAGATGTTAAATGAATTTGGTGTTTCTAACAAGATCATTAATTCTACCGCAGTATTAGACGACCAAGATGATTTTAATTGTTTTGTGGCAATGGTTGAAACCTTAAAAAATAGGTTGAATGATGATAAACTAGATATTTCTGATATTGGTTTAGTAATTGTAGATGAGGCGCATTACAATTCTTTTACAAAAATTTTTAAATTTTTTGATGAATCTTTTATTCTTGGTGTAACCGCAACTCCTTTAAGTTCTAACATTAAGTTGCCGATGTACGAGAATTATCAAGAATTATTTGTTGGTGAAACAATTCAGCATTTAATTGATAATGAGTATTTAGCAAGTGCAAACTTATATTCGTATAACGTAGGTTTAACCTCGTTAGAGGTAGGAGCAAATGGAGATTATACCGTAAAATCTTCAGAAGATTTATATACCAATTCAGACATGCTTTCTAAATTGGTTTCTGCGTATGAAGAAACTGCAAAAGGAAAGAAAACCTTAATTTTTAATAATGGTATTAATACTTCTATACAAGTATTTCATGCCTTTAAAAAAGCAGGATATCCAATTGCGCATTTAGACAATACAAATACAAAAGCAGAGCGAGAGCTTATTTTAAAATGGTTTCATAAAACTCCAGGTGCAATTATTACCTCGGTAAGTATTTTAACTACTGGTTTTGATGAGCCAACTATTGAAGCAATTATATTAAACAGAGCAACAAAATCATTAACCTTATACTACCAAATGATTGGGCGTGGTTCTAGGGTTTTAAAAGATAAACGTACTTTTGATGTTATCGATTTAGGTAACAACTTTCATAGATTTGGTCCTTGGGGAGCAGATTTAGACTGGGAAAAAATGTTTAGAGCCCCAGACTATTACTTAAATGCTATTCTTTCTGATGAAGATATAGAAAGTACTTTTAGGTATGAGTTAACTCCGGATGTTAAAAAAGAATTTGAAAAATCTACCGATACTTATTTCGACATGAAAAAAGTATATATAGATACTATTAGACAAGGAGAGTCTTCTAAAAGAGTGTTAGAGAAATCGATTGTACATCATGCAAAAATGTGTATAGAAAATAGTGAAGATGTTTTTGATGCATTAATCTTAGCAAAATTACTAGGCGAAGAAATTGATGATAGAATTAATAGATATGCCAAATGTATTTCTAAAAGTACACACAATTTTGTAACTTGGTTAAAAGATGATTACAGAAAGAAATTAAATGCCTATTTAAGAGCAAATTTTGATGAAGATTACGAAGAAATTCATGGTCATCCACCAATTGAAGAATAAAAAATAAACTAAAAAGCGCTGAAAAATCAGCGCTTTTTTTATGCAATAGGGTTTCCTTTTTTTACCAATAAAAAGTTGTTTTTAAGATTTGTTAATTTCTTTTTTTTGCATTTTTTTTAGAATTAAGGTTAAAATTATTGTTGTAAACGTCTGTAAGACCAATGTTTAAAAGGAAAAAAATAAATTGAAAAATAATTTTATTTTTTTTTGACTTTTGTTTTTTATATTCAAAAATAATATACATTTGCTTAACTTATTTAAGTAAAATGTTTAGTTTTTCTTATTTCGGAAATATCTTTCTATCGGAGAATGAAAGTTATATCGCATTTTGGAAATGCAACGAAAAAATTAAGGTATCTCCATTTTCAATTCTTCAAGAGTTGCAGCTTTTCTCAAAGTTGCACGTGGTTTACTTGCAAATATTACAGTGATAACATCCCTTTTTTTAAGGTTATAATTTCTATTCTAAAACAGGCATTTGTTTTAGTTCAGACGGATTTATCATACAAATAATTTAAAAATACAAGTGAACACAAAATATATAGATTTAGTCGAGCAAACGTTCGATTTTCCTCAGGAAGAATTCAAAACAGAAAACAACAAATTGTTTTGGCACGGAATTAATTTAATGGAGTTAATAGAGCAATACGGTTCTCCATTAAAATTTACATACTTACCAAAAATTTCAGAAAACATCAACAAAGCAAAAGGTTGGTTTCAAGAAAGCATTGATAAACATAACTATAAAGGGAAATATTTTTATAGCTATTGTACAAAAAGTTCTCATTTTAAACACATTTTACATGAAGCTTTAAAAAATGATATTCACATAGAAACGTCTTCTGCTTTTGATATTGACATTGTAAATAATCTTAAAAAAGAAGGTAAAATAAAAGAAGATACCTTTATTATCTGTAACGGATTTAAACGCGATCAATACATTAAAAATATTGGAGGTTTAATTAATTCTGGACATAAAAATGTAATTCCGATTATAGACAATTTCGAAGAAATCAATCTTTTATTAGATGAAACAGATAAAAAAATAAATGTAGGTATTAGAATCGCATCCGAAGAAGAGCCTAAATTTGAGTTTTATACGTCTAGATTGGGGATTGGGTACAAAAATATTGTTGCTTTTTATGAGCGCGAAATAGCAGGTAATAAACAAGTTGATTTAAAAATGCTACATTTTTTTATCAACACAGGTATCAAAGACAACGCGTATTATTGGAATGAGTTGATGAAATGTTTAAGAGTTTATATCAACCTTAAAAAAGTATGTCCAAGTTTAGATAGCCTAAATATTGGTGGTGGTTTTCCTATAAAAAACTCATTGGCTTTTGATTATGATTATCAATATATGATTGATGAAATTATCAATCAAATACAACAAGCTTGTGATGAAGCGGGAGTAGATGTTCCTCATATTTTTACAGAATTTGGTAGCTTTACAGTAGGAGAATCTGGTGCAGCTATTTACGAGATTTTATATCAAAAGAAACAAAATGATAGAGAACGTTGGAACATGATAAACTCTTCATTTATAACTACTTTACCAGATGCTTGGGCAATTAATAAGCGTTTTATTATGTTGCCAATTAATAAATGGAACAAACAATATGAGCGTGTTTTATTAGGTGGTTTAACTTGTGATAGTGATGATTATTACAATTCTGAGCAACACATAAACGGAATATATTTGCCTGTTTTCGAGAAAGAGAATCCGTTGTATATCGGTTTCTTTAACACAGGCGCGTATCAAGAATCTGTTGGTGGTTTTGGAGGGTTACAGCATTGCTTAATTCCGCATCCAAAACATCTTATTATAGATAGAGATGAAGATGGAAACATCACCACAAAAATATTTAAAGAACAACAAAAAAGTAGCGAAATGCTTTCTATTTTAGGATATGGAGAGGTTGTTACAAAAGTAAATGAGTTAGAAAAAATTGCAAATCAAGAAGTGTTATAGCACATCAACAAAAATAAAATGAACACAAATAAAACGTATGCAGGAATTCCACAGGAGTTTGGAAACCTGTCAACATCTAAAGTAGTTATTATTCCTGTTCCTTATGATGGAACAAGTACTTGGCAAAAAGGAGCAGATAAAGGGCCACAAGCTTTTTTAGATGCGTCAGAAAATATGGAATTGTATGATATTGAAACGGATTCTGAAGTATATAAAGAAGGCGTTTATTTAGCAGATGCAATTACAGAAAATTCTTCTCCAGAGGCAATGGTAGAAGAAGTTCATCAGATTACAAAAAAATACATCAACAGAAATAAATTTGTAACTGTTTTTGGTGGTGAGCATTCTGTATCTATAGGAACTATAAGAGCTTTTAACGAGTGTTTTAGTAGTTTAACGGTTTTACATATTGATGCACATGCAGATTTAAGAAAAGAATATGATGGTTCTAAATACAACCACGCTTGTGCTGTTTATGAAGCAAACCAAAACACAAATTTGGTACAAGTTGGTATTAGAAGCATGGATATTTCTGAAAAAAGAGAAATGAATTTGGATAAAGTTTTCTTTGCACATGATATGGCTGTAAATGAAGATTGGATGGATGATGTGGTAGATCAATTAACAGAAAATGTTTTTATTACGTTTGATTTAGATGCGTTAGATCCATCAATTATGCCTTCTACAGGAACTCCAGAACCAGGTGGATTGTTTTATTATGAAACTTTAGAATTTTTAAAATTAGTTTTTAAACAAAAGAATGTGGTTGGTTTTGATATGGTAGAATTGTGTCCTAATGAAAGCGAAAAATCATCAGACTTTTTAGCGGCAAAATTATTTTACAAAATGTTAAGCTACAAATTTGCTTCTAATGATGATAGTTATGATATTGGAGATGACGCTACTGATGTAAATCCATTTAGTAAATTGTCTAAGTTTAAAGGTGATGATAACGACGATTTTTAGTTCTATAAAATGATCAAAAACATCGAGAATATTGAGCTTCATTATTTAACGTTAACAGATTACAAACAGTTAAAGGAAGCGATGATTCAGGCATATTCAAGTATGCCAGGTTCTTATTGGAGAGAAAATCAAATTAAATCGTTGATTGATAAATTTCCAGAAGGACAAGTTATTATTAAAGTAAATGGTGAGTTAGCAGGTTGTGCATTGTCTATTAAATTAGATTATGATAGTTTCGACGATCAGCATACGTATGAAGATATTACGGGGAATTATACCTTTGATACGCATGATGAAAATGGAGATGTTTTATACGGAATTGATGTTTTTATTAAAAAAGAATACAGAGGTTTACGTTTAGGTAGAAGGCTGTATGACTATAGAAAAGAACTTGCCGAGAAACAAAATTTAAGAGGAATTGCGTTTGGAGGTAGAATTCCGAATTATCATAAATATGCAGCAACTTTATCGCCTAAAGAATATATAGAAAGTGTTAAACGTAAAGAAATTCACGATCCGGTTTTAAACTTTCAAATTTCGAATGATTTTCATCCTTCAAAAATTTTAAAAGGATATTTAGAAGGGGATGAAAATTCTGGTGAGTTTGCAGTTTTGCTTGAATGGGATAATATTTACTACGAGAAAAAATCTAAAAAAGCAGCTACAAAGAAAAAAGTAGTGCGTTTAGGATTGATTCAGTGGCAAATGCGTTTGTATAAAGATTTGGAAGAATTAATGCAACAAGCAGAGTATTTTGTAGACGCAGTTTCTGCTTACAGATCTGATTTTGCATTGTTTCCAGAGTTTTTTAACGCTCCGTTAATGGCAGATAATAATCATTTACCAGAATCGGAAGCAATTAGAGAATTGGCAAAATATACGCCAGAGATTGTTCAGAAATTTTCTGAGTTGGCAATTACGTATAACATTAATATTATTACAGGTAGTATGCCAGAAATTAAAGATGAATTGTTGTACAATGCGGGTTATATCTGTAAAAGAGATGGATCTACAGAACGTTATGAGAAATTGCATGTTACACCCGATGAGGCAAAAGTTTGGGGAATGCAAGGAGGAAATGAGTTAAAAACCTTTGATACGGATTGTGGTAAAATTGGTGTATTAATTTGTTATGATTCTGAGTTTCCAGAATTAAGTAGAATTTTAGCAGAAGAAGGAATGGATATTTTGTTTGTTCCGTTTTTAACGGATACGCAAAATGGATATTCAAGAGTACGTCATTGTGCACAAGCTAGAGCCATAGAAAACGAATGTTATGTTGCCATTGCTGGTAGTGTTGGTAATTTACCAAAGGTGAATAATATGGATATTCAGTACGCACAATCTATGGTGTTTACGCCTTGCGACTTTTCTTTCCCTGCAAACGGAATTAAAGCAGAGGCAACCACAAATACCGAAATGATTTTAATTGCGGATGTAGATTTAGATTTACTAAAAGATTTAAACCAGTTTGGTAGCGTACGAAATTTAAAAGATAGAAGAACAGATATATTTGAAGTTAGAAAACTTCTGAAAAAATAAAAAAGTATTACGATAAGTTGTTGTTAAATAACCAATTATAATGATTAACATCTCGATACAAAATTTCTGAAAAAGAAATTTTACTCGATGTGACAGTCAGAATTTTAATACTAATAACTATGATGTCAGTTCGAGTGATTTTCTATTTAGAAAAATCGTATCGAGAACATTAAAAAAATATAAAAAAACAAAATGAGCAAACCTATTACAAATTTTATAGAAAAATACTTTTTACACTTTAATGCTGCTGCTTTAGTAGATGCTGCAAAAGGGTACGAAGCACAATTAAACAAAGGATCTAAAATGTTAGTTTCTTTAGCAGGCGCAATGAGTACTGCCGAATTAGGGAAAATTTTCGCGGAAATGATTCGTAAAGACAAAGTACAAATTGTTTCTTGTACAGGTGCAAACTTAGAGGAAGATGTTATGAATCTTGTAGCACACTCTCATTACAAACGTGTACCTAATTATAGAGATTTAACGCCACAAGATGAGTGGGATTTACTTGAAAAAGGATTAAACAGAGTTACAGATACTTGTATACCAGAAGAAGAAGCTTTTAGAAGAATTCAAGAACATATTGTAAAAATATGGAAAGAAGCAGAAGCAAACGGAGAGCGTTATTTACCACATGAATACATGTACAAATTATTATTATCTGGTGTTTTAGAGCAATATTACGAGATAGATATTAAAGATTCTTGGATGTATGCAGCGGCAGAAAAAAACTTGCCAATTATTTGTCCGGGTTGGGAGGATTCTACCATGGGTAATATTTTTGCTTCTTACGTTTTAAAAGGAGAATTAAAAGCAAGCACTGTAAAATCTGGAATTGAGTACATGACATTCCTTGCAGATTGGTATACAAATAATTCTGAAAACGGAATTGGATTCTTTCAAATAGGAGGAGGAATTGCAGGAGATTTCCCTATTTGTGTGGTGCCAATGTTATATCAAGACATGGAAAAACCAGAAACACCATTTTGGAGTTATTTCTGTCAGATTTCAGATTCTACAACAAGTTATGGTTCGTATTCTGGAGCAGTACCAAATGAGAAAATTACTTGGGGTAAGTTAGATATCGATACGCCAAAGTTTATTATAGAAAGTGATGCTACTATTGTCGCACCATTAATTTTTGCTTATTTATTAGAAATGTAGCATTGCAGATGCTTTTATTATAAAAGCTGAATTGCTAATTTTTAACTTATAATTAAAAAATTACAAAATAAGTGAAGTGTCATTCCGAAATGAGTCTTTTTTGACGATTGAGGAATCTCATACTAATTGAATAAATGATTATAAAATGAAAAGAGTAATCGTAGAATACGCAAAGTTAACTACAGACATATTAGATATGTTGGTAGAAAAGTATCCTGACGGATATGACTATGAAGACATTATTTCCTTCAAAAATGCAAAAGGAGAAACTGTAAAAGCGGTAGAAGTGAAGACAGAAGATACTATTTATCTTGTAAAAATCAGTTCTAAACTAGAGCAAACGATGGAAGATTATGCAGAGGATGAAGATTCTTTTGACGAGGATGAAGATTTAAATGTTGATGATTTAGAAGACGAAATATAAATAGTGGATTAAAAATAGCTTGAAAATTTTTCAAGCTATTTTTATTTTAGACTACTGTGTTTTTATTCTATTAGTTCTAAAGCTTTCAACGTAATTTCTTTTCTTAATTTAGGGAAGCCCTTAATATCTGTAGTTTCTTTTGGCGATATATTAGTTGCAAAAAAGAGTGTATTTTCTTTTGATTGTGCATAACCAACAAACCAGCCATTTTGTTGCTTATTTCTAACAGACAAACCTGTTTTACCATATAAGCTGTACTTTTCGTTTTTTTCGATGAAAAGTATTTTTCTCATAATAGCTTCAGTTCTCTTTGATATTTTAAGTTCCGATTTGTAAAAACGTTTTAAGAAGTCTATTTGTTCAAATTGATTAATTTTAGAAGCACCTTCTAACCAGAACAGATCTAAGTTTTCAGAATTTACAACCATATTTAGATAGTTCAGTTTTTCTAAATAGGCATTCATTCTTTTTTTGCCTATTTTTCTAGCTATTTCCTGATAACACGGTACGCAAGAATATTTAAAAGCATCTTTTAAAATTAAATCTTGTTCCCAAACTTTATAAGCTCTTTTTTCACCATTCCATTTAAACAAAGTACTATCGTTGTCTACTACTTTTGTTTCTAAGGCAATCATAGAATTCGGAATTTTAAAAGTAGAAGCAGGTAAGCGACCCGTTTTTGCCCATTTAAAATCATTAGCGTAAAAAAGATCTTTGTTTAAGTTGTAAATAAGAATAGCGCCATGTACATTATGGGTGTCTATTATTGTTTGAAATGCGGGTTTCACAATTTCATTCTTTGTTATTTTATTTTTTTGCTCCTTTGCCGTTTTTTTGTCACAAGAATAAATAAACGTTAGTATTAAAATAATGTTTAAAATTTTCATTTATAATGATTTGGTTTGTTTAAAAGCGATTTTATTCTTCTATTGATTTTGTAAGATCAATAATTGTATTTATTGTTTTATTAGGATCGTTTTTTCTCCAATTGACAAATAAGTCTATTTTTTCATGTAGCTCAATAAATCGAACATTTTGAAACTCGGCATGTTTGTAAGAAAGCGGTAAAATAGAAATTCCCAATCCACGAGAGACTAGGTTTAAAATCATTCCTCCAAAATCAGATTCAATAATCGTTTTAGGTTCAAAACCATAGGTGTCGAAAAAATTTCTTAAAAGTGAAGCAAAAAACGTTGTTTGATGTAAGCCAGCAATAATAAATTTCTCGTTTTTTAATTCCTTTAAATTATCTAAAGATTCTTTAGTTAGCCAATGATTTTTAGGAACTACCAAACAGATGGGCTCTGATGATAATTTATGTGAACTTATGTTAATGTTTTTGATGGAATCTCTACTAAAAGCGATATCCGTGTCGTAATTTAATAATAGTTTTTCGTGCGTTTTGTCTGTGGGTTCTATCAATTCTAATTTTAAATCGGGTAAATTAGAGTTGATAATTTCAAGAAAATTAGGCAGAAATTTAAAAGCAATAGAGCCAGGGTAACTGATAGAAACAAAACCTGCTACACCTTCATCAATTTTTTTTGCTTGTCTATGAACTTGATCAAGTTCTTTTATGGTTGCTGTCCATTTTTTTTGTAGAAATTTACCCGCATCTGTTAGTTTTACATTTCTTTTATCTCTTTCAAAAAGCTGAATTCCTAATTCGTTTTCTAAAGCTTGAATTTGTCTACTTAAAGAAGATTGAGAGATAAACATTTTCTCGGAAGTTTTCCAGAAATGAAGTTCATTTGATAACGTTAAAAAATACTTTATTTGTTGAATCGTCATAGTCTAATGCGTTTTTTGCATTAATCAATCAAAAATAAGTATTTTTAAGATGTTAACATAATAGTTTCTTTGTACTTAGTTTTATTTTAATTATTTAAAATACATTAAAGATGGGAATAGAGAACTTTATTACTTTTATGTTCACGGCATTGATTTTTGTAATGACACCCGGAATTGATACGGTATTTGTATTAAATAAATCGATTCTACAAGGGAGAAAATCGGGCGTACAAGCTGCATTCGGAATAAATACAGGTGTCTTAGCACATACTGTTTTTGCTGCTTTAGGTTTGTCTGTATTACTATCTAAATCTGATGTTGCTTTTGCAGCTATTAAATATATTGGGTTTATTTACTTAATTTATTTAGGGTGTTTAAAGCTTAAAAATAATAAAGAAGTTTTAAATATTACCAAGGATGCAACCCAAAATAAAAAAGTAAAAAGCGATTTTTGGTCAGGATTTTTAACAAACACGTTAAACCCGAAAGTTGCATTATTCTTTTTAGCGTTCTTTCCTCAGTTTATTGCACCAGATCAAATAGAAAATCCAGTTCCTTTTATATTATTAGGTATCACTTTTGCGCTTATTGGTACCGTTTGGTATGTAGGTTTAACCTTTTTTGCAACTACTTTTACAGATAAAATTAAAAACAATCCTAGTTTTAGTATATACTTAAATAAGGTAAGCGGAATCGTTTTTATCTTAATGGGTCTTAAAATAATTCTCACTTAATACCACGTTGCCTATTATATGATATTATGGCTTATTTTAGTGAACAGAAGTAGTACTTTATATAAACCTCGTAAAAAGCAAGTTTGTAAAAGTGTTAAAATTGTCATAAAAATAAAATTTTAGGAACCTATTAGTTGTATTAATAAAAATACTATTTTTTTCTGTAATTAAACTTGTAGGACAATCAAAAAATTATAAATTAGCCGAGTATAAAATAAAAATAATTTCAACTTCAATTTACCTAGGTAAAAGAAGATATTCCTCCCGTAATTATTTTTTATACGTTTAGAAGATTTTTTTAAGTATCAATTACGTTATCGTATTTTAAGTGTTAAATTTTAAAATTTACTACTTTAAGTGTGATTTTCGATGGCGAAGCCATAAAATACCCCCAGATAAATACCCCAATTTTATACTATTGTATATACTCCTAATTGAAGGATGTATTCGTATATACAAATTTCCCCCCTAAATAACTTCTAAGTACCTGTTTCACTAGTATTTAATAGAATTATATTAATGGAGATAATAAGAATAAAATAGCGTGAATACATCAAAAAAAAGAAAAGAAGAAGTAAAGTGGTTTGCTGTTTATACAAGACCTAAAACTGAAAAAAAAGTAGAGGAAAGACTTTCTGCTGCTGGATTTGATACTTTTTTACCGTTACAAACGGTAGAAAAAAAATGGAGTGACCGGAAAAAAAGAATGAAAGTACCATTAATAAATTCTTATGTATTTGTAAAATCAACCTGTAAAAATTTGGGACAGATCTATTCAATACCTGGGGTTATTAATATTTTAAAATATTTAGGAAATTATGCGATTGTTAAAGATTCTGAAATTGAAAATTTAAGAATATTGTCTACAAACAGTCATTTTAAAACAACTATCCGTTCTACCCCCGTTCATGTTGTTAAAGGGGCAAAAGTTACGGTTACAGAAGGCCCTTTTAAAGGTTTATATGGGGTTTACCAAGATAAAGCAGGTAAAAATAAGGTAATTATTGTGATGGAAACTTTAGGTAGTTGTGTAGAAGTAACGTTGCCTTTAAAGTGCTTGCAAACAGTTTAGTTTATGTTTGTTATAAAGAAAATATTTTTTATTTAATAAAACATATTGTTATGAATTTATTTAAAAAAACGTTAAGAGTTGTATTAGTTTTTACTATTGGGGTTGCTCTAATTGCTGTAGTACAATTTGTAATGTTTACTTAAAGAGAATTGTTTTAAGTAAAAAAAGTTATGTCTAGATTTTTACTGAATTTACTAATTACAGAAATTAGTAAAGAGGACAGAATTTATCTATTTTTTTCTTATATTAAAGATAAAAATAAGTTTATTTTTTTATTGGTCTAATTGATATTATTAAGTCTTTTTAAAAGAAAAGATAAAAGTACTTCTACATAAATGTATTTAAACTTTATAGTAAAAAGTACTAAAAAAAAGAATGACGAGTTTAAAGAAAAAAAGTTTAACAGGTCTTATTTGGGATTTTGTTGGTAAGTTAGGATTACAAGGTGTTGGCTTTTTTGTTTCAATTATTTTGGCAAGAATTTTATTGCCAGAAGATTTTGGATTGTTAGCTATAATTACAGTTTTTATAAATCTAGCAAATGTGTTTTTAGATTTTGGATTTAGCACAGCGTTGGTACAACGAAGTAAGGTAACTGAAGAACATTATGCTTCAGTTTTTTTTATGAATGTAATTATGGGTTTTTTTTTAGGAGGACTCGTTTTTTTGGCGGCTCCTTTTGTTGCAAACTTTTATGAGAAAGAGGTATTAACAGACTTAATTAAAGTTATGTCTTTAAGTTTTGTAATAAATTCTTTTGGTAATGTAACAAGAGCTTATTTAAGAAGAGCAATGAATTTTAAATTAATGTCTATTACAAGTCTTATATCTGCTTTTATTAGTGGTTTTATTGCAGTATTTATGGCTTATAATGGTTTTGGTATATGGAGTTTAGTTACACAAATATTAATTTCTGAAATACTTAATAATACTTTAATTTATTTTTTAAGTAAATTTAGATTTAAATTAGTTTTTAGTATTACAGCAGTAAAAGAATTATGGGGTTTTAGTTCAAAAATTTTTTTAACAGGAATTCTAGATACAATTTTTATCAATTTAGATTCTTTGATAATAGGAAAAATTTTAAATCCTGTAACTTTAGGTTATTATTATAGGTCAAAGTCTTTAGAAAATTTTTCATTTAGATATACAGCAACTACTTTGTCTAATATATTGTTACCTAGTTTAAGTTCAATTAAAAATGAACCAATTTTTTATAAAACTACTGTTTTAAAACTTTTTAAACTTATATCATTTATATCTTTTTTAGCCTGTGGTTTACTATTGGTGGGAGCACATGAAATTATTGTACTGTTGTTTTCAGCAAAATGGGAACCTTCTGTTGTACTATTTCAAATAATTATATTTGGAGCTTTTGCTCCACAGATTTTTAATTTGTTTTATAATATTTTATTAAGCAAAGGATTATCTGGTTTGTATCTAAAGATTAACATATTTAATAAAGTGTTGTTTTTTGCAAATTTTGGTTTCTTATTTTATGCAAACTTAAATAGTTATTTAATAGGTTTTGTTTGTGCTCAGATTCTTGTTTTTATTACAGGTTTAATTATAATTTCAAATAAAATAAATTTTAAAAACCAACTCTATTTTATTTCTATTAAAAACATAGCCATTTATTTAATTTCGTTAGCAATTGTTCTTACGCTTAAGAGTTGTTTTTACTTGCAAATTTTGCTGTTAGATCTTATAATATTTACAACTACTTTTTTAGGTGTGTTTTTAGCTTTTTATTTTTTATTTATGAAGAATGATTTTATTCTAATAATTAATGAAATAAAAGAATTATTAAATATTAAAAAGAAGAATGCTTAAAAATAAGGCTAATCTTAAATACTTTCTTAACCAAGATGCTAAAGCTAATGATATTGTTACTTTAAGTGGTTACGAAAGGTTTTTAACAATATTTACTCCTAATTTGTTATGGTTATTTATTAAGTATTTAAGACATTATGAGTATTATTTAAATGCAAATAAAAAGGATATATTATCTAGAATAAAAAGAAAGTATTATTTAGTTAAATACAAAAAACTTAGCTATAAATTAGGTTTTTCTATACCACCAAATGTTTTTGGACCAGGTGTAAGAATACCACATTACGGAACAATAGTAATTCATCCTTTTGTAAAAATAGGAGCTAATTGTGTAATACAAACTGGGGTTAATATTGGTGTTAATAATGGTGGCGTTCCTACCCTTGGAGATAATGTATATATTGGTCCGGGTGTAAAATTATTTGGTAATATAATAATAGGTAATGATGTTGCAATTGGTGCAAATACAGTTGTAACAAAATCTTTTTCGCAATCGAATATAACTATTGTTGGTGTTCCTGCTAAAATAATAAAGAATCAAAAGGCAGATGAAAGATAAAGCATCCTTAAAAATATTAATAGTTACGGCATCCTATTTTCACTCTAATTATGGTGGTGGTCAAGTTTATGTAAAGAATATTGTTAATGAAATGATTGCACAAAATTTAGATGTATCTATTGCAACACCTGGTACTGATGCAAAAGTAGTAAGTTACTATCAAGAGCAACCAGTATATACTTTTACAGACAAAATGTTGGAAGATGGTTTAATGGGGTTAAAAAAACTTATAACAAAAATTAATCCATCTATTGTACATATCCATGGTTTTAAAGAACCTTTTTCTTTGGCATGTAAAGCATTAAGAATTCCTTGTATTGTTACAGCACATCATGGTGGTTTAATTTGTCCTGCAGGAGCATTATTAAATTCTAAAGATAAAATATGTAATGTTAAGGCATCAGATAGCAACTGTTTACCTTGTGTTTTAAGAAATGTAAAAGGAGGAACCTTTACTTTTTCTATACAAAAAATAATTCCTTTTAAACTAAGGTTAGCTATTGGTAAGTGGTTAAAAAAAATACCTTTTATTTATTTTATTACGCCTATTGGTACAACTACGCTTTCTATTGAGAATAAAAAAAGGGAATGGAAAAATATATATATTAATGCAAGTTTATTAATAGCTCCATCAATTGCAATTAAAGATGCTATGTTACGCAATGGAGCTTCTAAAAATAAAATAAAAGTTATTCCACATGGAATACCAATTAATATAAACGACAACAGCGCTATTTTAGAAGAGAATATAGAAGCTTCTAAAAAAAATAAACGTGTAAAATTCTTTTATGTAGGGAGAATTTGTAAAGAAAAGGGAGTGCATATTATGTTAGAGGCTTTTAGTGATTTAAAAGTACCAGCAGAGATTCATATTATTGGAGGAACAGGAAATAGTAAAGAAGAAAAGTATTATAGATTTTTGAAAAAAAAATATAAAAATCACGTTAATATTTTTTGGTACGGCAAAGTACCTCCAGAAAAGGTTAATGAAAAAATAAAAATGTTTGATATTATGATTCATCCTGCATTTTTTTTAGAGGTATTTGGTCTTACTATAGCAGAATCTTTATCAATGGGAAAACCTGTTATAGCAACAAAATGTGGAGGGGCAGAAATGCAAATTAAACATAAAGAAAATGGTTTATTAATACCCCCAAATGATGTTAATGCTCTAAAGGAGAAAATGAAAGAAATATTAGAATGTCCGGATTTATTAATAAAATTAAAAAAAAATACAGGTGTAAATGTAAATTCAATAAACAATCACGTAAAAGATTTGGTTAAAATTTATAAACCTTTGGTAAAGAGGTAAAGCATTGGCTAAGAGAGATATTAATATTGATATAGCTAAAGGATTAGGTGTTTTTTTAGTTATTTTAGGTCATAATTTAGCGAATGAAAAGTTAGGTGTTGGTAAATTAATTTATAGTTTTCACATGCCTTTGTTTTTTATGTTAGCAGGCATATTTCATAAACAAGATAATGGAATTGTAACTTTACTTAAATCAAAAGGTAAAAGGTTGTTATTACCATTTGTATTTTTCTCTTTATTTCATTACTTTTTTTATTTGGCTTGGGCTTTTTGTTTTACGGGAGTAGATAATTTTGAGTTTAATATAATTTATAAAATAATACCGTATAAAGACGCTATTTCTATTCCGTTATGGTTTTTTATATCGCTCTTTGAGATTTTAATTATTTACTTTTTGGTACTAAAAAAAATAAATACAATTTGGTTAAGAATGTTTGTTGTATTTATACTTAGTTGGCTTAGTTATTTTATTAGTCAAATGAATTTACCGTTTTATTATAACTATTTTCATATTTTTTCATCATTTTCTATGTTAATATTTTATGCAATCGGACATGATTTTTTTAATGTTTTAAAAACGAAATGGTTGCCAAAAAATAATTATTTAAAAGTTTGTTCTTTTTTTTTAATTAGTAGTCTATTATATTTTATTAATAGTTTTTTTAAAGGAATAGATATCAATTCTAATACATTTAAGACGCCCTTTTTTATTTATATAACTTCTGCTATTATGGGTATTTACGCATTATGGATTTTATCTAACTTAATAAATAAAACAGTCTTTTTATCTAAATTTTGGGCTTATATAGGAAAAAATTCTCTAGGCATTTTTGCTATTCATTTAGCGTTATTTGAGTTTTCTCGTCCATTAGTAAATTTAATAATATCAAAAGATATCTTTTTAAACAATTTAATGGGTGCTTTTATTACGTTAACCTTAGCAATTATATTAAACACAATTTTAAAAAAAGTTGTACCATTTGTTTATGGCTTATAAACGATTATGAAAAAGATTTTAATAGATATTAATTCTGTAGTACCTTATTTATTAACAGGTAAAACAACAGGAGTTGGTAGAACTACCTTAGAGTTAATAGATTCGTTTTCTAAAATGATAGAACAATTGCCTTTTCAAATTATTTTATATTCTCAAAACATGAAGGGGGTAGGAGCAAAACATTTTGTAGATTTCTATAAAACGAAGCATTTGTACTTGCCACATAGAGAATCTATAAATAAAATAATGGCAAAATTGCCTATAAAAGAAAGTTTTTCTAAATATGATTTAATGCATATACCGCATAATTTTGCTCATATTTATAAACCAGAAAAGGCTATTATTACTTTACATGATGCCTTATTTATGAGAATACAAGAAAAAGCATATAATCATAACCAAATGGTTCAAGACGTGCCTCCATTAATGCAGCAATGCAAAGGTATTATAACCTGTTCTAAAGCTTCTAAAAAAGATATTATTGAAACAATGCAGATAGCACCATCTAAAATTGATGTTGTTTATTGGGGAGTAAAGCACAATGTATTTTACAAATTACCAAATAATGAATTATTACAAAAAAGAATTAAGGCTGTAGTTAAAACAGAATCGCCTTACTTTTTAAGTGTTTCTTGTAATGCAGAACGTAAAAATACCCATAAATTAGTAGAAGCATATATACAATTGTCTAAGCAATTACCTATAAATGATTTAGTATTACTTTGGGGTAATCCACCTGATTTTGTCTTAGAAATGATAGACAAATCTAAATGTAAAGAAAGAATTCATTTTATTTCTAATATTACAGATACCGAGTTGTGTTTAGTTTATAACGGTGCAACAGCTTTGGTGTTTCCTTCTTCTTATGAAGGGTTTGGTTTACCTGTTTTAGAAGCTATGGCGTGTGGTTGTGCTGTAGTTACCTGCAATAATAGCTCTTTAAAAGAAGTAGGAGGTAATGCTGCTTTGTATTTAAAGTATTCAGAAACAGAGGACATTTTTGAAAAACTAGAACAATTTGAAAATAAGAATTTTGATTTAGATAAAATTAAAGAACAAGGTTTTTTACAAGCATCAAAATTTAATTGGACAGATACCGCATTAAAATATATTTCTATTTACAATAAATACCTTGATATTAATTAGTGTGATGAAAATTGTATATATAATTGATTCATTAGAAAATTCTGGAGGTATGGAGCGTGTTCTTACTTCTAAAGCAAATTGGCTTGCATCTAAAAAAGAGTTTGATGTAACCATAATATCTAGAAGAGCTAATAAAGATGGGTGTTTTTTTGAGTTAAATAAAAATGTAACTGTTGATAGTTTAAACTTAACACCAACTAATAACAAAATTTTAAATTTATTATTTAAAACAGATAAGAATAGGTTTAAAAAAGAATTGACAAAAAAGTTATTACAATTAAAACCAGACATTACCATAAGTCTGTTTGGTGATGAGTATGAGTTTTTACATACCATTAAGGATGGAAGTAAAAAGATACTAGAATTTCATTTTTCTAAAAATTATTTAACCCATTTAATGGATAATATTCCAAATTTATCCTTTAGAAAATTTAGAAAATTATATGCTCGTTATCTTCAGTATAAACAACAAAGAGTCGTTTTAAAATTTGATAAGTTTGTGTTGTTAACAGAAAAAGATCAGTCACTTTGGCAAAAACCATCCAATAGTTTGGTAATTTCTAATCCTTTGTCTTTTTCTTCTGATAAAAAGTCTGATGGGCAGCAAAAAGAAATTATAGCCATTGGTAGATTTATAGCTCAAAAAGGTTTTGATTTATTGATTAATGCATTTCGTTTAATTACAAAAAACAATCCAGATTGGAAATTAACAATTTATGGAGAAGGACAAGATAAAGACTATTTATTAGACCTAATAAATCGTTATCATTTACAAAAAGTAATTTTATTAAAATCACCATCAAAAAAAATAAAAGAAGCATTATTAAATAGTTCTATACTGGCTTTTTCATCAAGATACGAAGGTTTTGGGTTGGTATTAACAGAGGCAATGGAATGTGGTTTACCATGTGTTGCTTTTGATTGTGAATGTGGTCCTTCAGAAATTATTTCTCATAAGAAAGATGGTTATTTAGTAAGCGATTTTAACATAGATTTTTTTGCTAAAAACTTAGAATATTTAATGGTTAATAATAAAGAAAGATTGTTGATGGGGCAAAATGCATCCAAAAATGTAAAACGATTCCATATTGATAAAATCATGATAAAATGGACAGAATTATTTAAAGATATTATATGAATATTTTATTACTTAACAATATTTCTATAATTTATTATATGGTGTTATTGCTTTCTTTAAAACAGTTTTTATATCTACAAATTTAAATGGCTATAGGATTAAGTTTATTGGCATTTTTGCTTATAATTATTTATGGTTTTGAATATGCCTTTATGGGTAAAACGTATGCTGTAAGTACTACTTGGAATAAAAGAATAAAATTTAAGGTAAACGCTCAACAACGTTTTATTTTATTATTATTGGCAACAGCTATTGTACAGGCAGGTGCTTTTTCTGCGTTACTATTATTAGTTTGGATGGGGTTGTTGATAGGCATATTATTTAGGTATGGTATTCAAATGTTTACATCGCCAATGCTAAAAATTTATGCCTTGTATTTGTGTTGGTTATTGTTTTCATTGGTTTTAACCTCAGAAAAAGGATATGGTTTTCGTGTATTAGCAAAATATTTATTTCCTTTTTTAGTAGTATTAGTGGTTTCCTCTGTAAAAATTACAGACATATTTTTTATAAAAGCGCTAAAAGTTAGTTTTATAGCTGGTGTTATAATAAATAGCTGCATAGTATTAATGAAAATTTTACCAATCTATGCTATATACAATCCTATTTTGTGGTGGCAACCTGCGGTGATAGATGTAAATCCTTTTTTTATAGCTTCTGGTTTATTGTTGTATAAGTTTTCAAAAAAAAAACAGATACTATTTGCAATACTACTTTTTATTAGTATTCCAATAGTAGAGAGTGTAAGAACAGGGTTAATTGGTATAGGTGTCTTTTTTTTAGCAGTATCTTTTTTTAAGTATAAATTAAAGGCTTTACCTGTGTTTGTATTAATAGTTGCCAGTTTTATAGCTTCTATTTTATTTGTGCCTACGGTAAGAAATAAAATGTTTAGGCACACTTTTAATAGTGCAGAAGAGGTTATTAATATGAGTAGTAATTTATCGCCAGATAGTATTGATAGTAATGGACGTTTTGCTATGTGGGAATGGAGTTTAAATACTTTTTATGAAGGAAATGAGCTTATGGGAGCTGGTATAGGCCAAATGCAGGCTCGTTTTTATTCTGGCAACCATCCTTTCGGAATTATAAAAATAGCTCATAACGATTATCTACAAATTATTTGTGATACAGGCCAAATAGGATTGTTTTTATATACGCTTATAATTATAAGTTTTGTTTGGCATGCTTTTATAATTTATAATGATAAAAAAAATAATGTATTAGCAAGACAAGCTGCTTTTATTGCAGGTACTTCTTTGTGTGGTATTATGGCAACTGCGTTTACAGATAATGTTATCAATTATTCATTAATTACCTTAAGTTATCCTTATGCCTTTTTGGGTTTTGCATTGGTAATGAAATCTAAAAGAAAGTAATTCTACTATGAAAATAAGTGTAGTTATTCCTCTATATAATAAAAAAGATAGCATTATTACTACTATTCAAACAGTTTTAAACCAAACGATTCTTCCTGAAGAAATAGTGGTTGTTAATGATGGTTCTACAGATGGTTCTGATGCTATTGTAACTCAATTTAACCATTCTTTGGTGAGGTTAATAGATCAAAAAAATGCAGGTGTTGCTGCTGCTCGTAATAAAGGAATTGAAGAGGCTAAACATGAATGGATTGCATTGTTAGATGCAGATGATATATGGAATATAAATTATTTAAAAGAAATTAAAGCTTTGGCAACACAATTTCCTTATTGCAATGTTTTGGCAACAGCTTATGAAATGCAAGATTATAAAGGGAATAAAACGCCTCTAAAATTAAATAAAATTCCGTTTAAGGAAGATGCCGGAATTTTAATAAATTATTTTGAAGTTGCCTGCTGTTCACACCCACCACTGTGGTCTTCTGCAATTGTGATAAAAAAAAGGGCTTTACAAGATATTGATGGTTTTCCTTTAGGTATAAAATCTGGTGAAGATTTATTAACATGGGCAAAATTGGCAGTTAAAAATAAGATTGCTTATAATTTAAATCCATTAGCTGTTTTTGTACAAGATAGCGCCCATACATATGATGATAAACCTAATAGAATTCCAGAAAATATAGATGTTGTAGGTAAGGAGCTAAGTAGTTTATATAAAAAAAACAAGAATATAATTTGTTTGAAAAATTATATTTCTTCTTGGAAAAAAATGAGAGCTTCTATTTACTTAAGATTAGGTTTAAGATCTAAATCGGTAAAAGCAGCTTTAGAGGCTATATATTATAATCCATTTAATAAAATGGTATATGTTTATTTATGCCTAACAGTGATTCCTAATAAAATTTTACATAGAGTTTTAAAGATTAACAAATAATTTAATGAAAGCATTAATTTTTCATCCTGCTTTAGCGCCTTATAGAGTGGATTTTTTTAACTCTTTAAACGATTTTTATTCTACATCATTTTATTTTAGTTTAAAAAATGTTAGTGATCAAAAATTTGATCAAGAAAATTTAAAATCGCTTTGTAATTTTAAATGTAATTATATTTCTAATGGTTTTGAAATTTTAGGAAGATCAATAAGAACAGGTATTTTTTCAATCATAAAAAAAGAAAGTCCGGATATTATTTTTTGTTCTGAATATAGTCAAATTACATTATTAGCATTTCTATATTGTAAAATATATAATCCAAAAATTAAAATTTATACTTTAAGTGATGACAGTATAACTAACTCTAAAGACAGAAAAGGGTTGAGATTGTTTTTTAGAAATTTTATTTCTAAAAACATTAATGGAGTTGTATTTACAAGTAAAGAAGTTTCTACATGGTATAAAAACAATATTAGTAGTAAAACTACAACACTTAATTTTCCGGTTATTCATTCAGAAAAATCATTAAGAGTAAAATATTTAAAAGCCATAAATCAAGCAAATCTTAATATAGATACATATCAATTAAAAGAGAAAAAAATATTGCTTTATGTAGGGAGGTTAGTTGAGGTTAAAAATTTGTTTTTTTTAATAAAATGCTTTTCTAATATAAAAGGAAAAGATAAAAAACTGGTAATTGTTGGTGAAGGACCGTTGCAAGAAAAATTAGAACAACTTGCAGAAGAATTAAACATTTTAGACAAAGTATTATTTATTGGTAGAAAAGAAGGTGTAGAGTTATATAACTGGTATATTTTTTCTCAATTATTTGTTTTACCCAGTACTTACGAGCCTTTTGGGGCAGTTGTTAATGAGGCCCTAGTTGGTGGTTGTACCGTTTTGTGTTCTAATTTAGCAGGTGCATCTTCATTAATAAATGATAAAAACGGATTGTTGTTTAATCCTAAAAAAGAAAATGATTTATCAACCAAATTAAACAAAGCTTTTGAAAACACAGAGCCTATAAACAGCAATATTACTGCATTAAGAGAAAGTAAAATGCCATTTACTTTTAATCAAAAAATGCAAGAATTATTACAAAATATTTAATATTCTCTTTAGTACACTAAGAAAATAAAACTATAATTAAATTATGCTCTTTAATTCCTGGCAGTATATCTTCTTTTTTTTAGGGGTATTAGTTATTTACTTTTCAATAAAACATAAATGGCGAATACATTTTCTGTTTATTGCTTCTTATCTTTTTTATTCAGTTTGGAGTTGGAAATTTGCGTTGTTAATGTTTGGGGTAAGTATTTTGAATTTTTTTTGTGGCAAGAAAATATTTTACGCTTCTACTAAAAAAGCAAAAAAGAAATGGTTTACAATAGCATTGGTATTTTCATTATTACCTTTGTTTTATTTTAAATATGCCAATTTTTTTATCGATTCGTTTTCTAATTTGGCTTATTATTTTGGGGTAAATAGTAATAAATATGTTTTAAATGTAATTCTACCTGTGGGTATTTCTTTTTTTACTTTTCAGGCATTAAGTTATTCTATAGACATTTATAGAAAAAGAGTGGGAGTAGAAACGAGTTTAATTAGGTTTACAACCTATGTTGCTTTTTTTCCGCAATTGGTTGCAGGACCCATAGAACGTTCTACAAACTTGTTACAACAATTTTATGAAAAACACGAGTTTGATGTTAAAAGATTTGTAGAAGGTGGTAAATTATTTATTTGGGGACTATTTAAAAAAATAGTAATTGCAGATAGATTAGCGCTTTATTCAGACTCGGTATTTAATAACCCTGAAGCACATTCTGGTACAACATTAATAGTAGCAACTGTATTTTTTACTTTTCAAATTTATTGTGACTTTAGTGGTTATTCTGATATGGCAATTGGAAGCGCACGTATGTTGGGGTTTCGTTTAATGCAGAATTTTAATTTACCCTATTTATCTAATTCAATAGGTGAGTTTTGGAAACGCTGGCACATTTCCTTATCAACTTGGTTTAGTGATTATGTTTATATCCCTTTAGGAGGAAACCGTGTTTCAATAAAGCGTTGGGTATTTAATATTTTGGTGGTTTTTTTATTAAGTGGACTTTGGCATGGAGCCAATTTTACATTTGTTATTTGGGGAGCGTTACATGCATTTTATTATCTGATAGAATTTATAGGTAAAAAAATGTTAACGATTGCTGGGGGGAAGCATTTAATGGAAAAAGGGTACTATAAGTTTTTTAAAATTGTTATTGTTTTTACACTAGTTTGTTTTGCTTGGATTTTTTTTAGAGCAAATTCTGTTTCAGATGCTTTTTTAATTATTACAAAAATTGCTAGTTTTTCTGGACATTTATGGACGGGTGTATCATCTGTAACAACTGTTCTTTCTGTACTATTAATATTACTTTTAGTTAGTGTACAAATTTTGCAATTTTACAATATAGTACCAATTTATTTTTCTAAAACAAAATTGCCATGGTTTGTTCAATGGCTGTCTTATGCTTTCTTGTTAATTACAATTGCGTTGTTTGGCATGTCATCAAATGCTTTTATTTATTTTCAATTTTAAATTTATGATTAAAAAGCATAGTAGTAATAAATCTCTAAAAGAGTATTTAAAAAAAGGATTATTATTTCTATTACTACTTATAATTTTAGATAATGGAATTAACTATTTTTTATTAAATGGACTGTATCAATATTATGGTTTGTATAATAAAAATAAAATTGCGCTTGTTGGTCACTCTCATTTAATGTTGGGCATTGATAAGGTGAAAATGGAAAAAGAACTTCATGTAAATATTTCTAAATACACTAGAGAAGGTGTAAATATTGTTGAAAGAGATTTAATGATTAATCAATTATTAAAAAGCAATCAACAATTAAAACTAATAGTGTACGCTGTTGATGCTTGGATGTTTACTGGCGAAGGTTTAAGCAAGAACTCGTACAAACAGTTTTATCCTTTTATGGGAGAAAATACGATTAAGAACTATGTCTATAAAAATGCCTCGTTAGAAGATTATTGGCAACATCGTTTAATAAAATCATCAAGATATAATGAAGGGTTAGTTAGCGGTAGCTTTAGAGGGTATTTAAAAAGTTGGGATAATTTAAAAGTTGGTGCTGTAGATACAATTACTTTAGACTCTGATATTAAAAAAGGTAATTTTAGAAGGATTGTTTCTTCTTCTAAAAACAGAAGAATATTTGAGAACACCATAAAAAAAATATCAGAAAAAAACATTAAAACAATATTGTTATATGTTCCTACAACATCTAGATACAATAATGCCGAAATGGAAAAATTTAACTTAGAGATTGCGTATTTTAAAAGTATTGAATCTAAGTTTAAAAATGTTATATTTTTGGATTATAACGTTTTATATAGTTCTAATACTAGTTTGTTTTACGATAGAATACACTTAAACCCTGAAGGACAAAAATTAGTTACCAATAGTTTTATAGAATATTTACAAAAACATTTTACTACAAATTAACAAGAATTAAGGTTTCTTAAAACCACGTTTTAAGAAGTACACAATTTTATTTTAAAGCTATAATTTAACCTTTATATACATTATTTAGGCAATTAAAGTTACAAAACAGAACGCTAACTTTAAAAGTAAAGTTTTGGCATATTGTACAACATGCTAAGACTTAATTTAAAGATTTACAGAGGTTAAAGGTGTGCTTTCTTTTATTGTTGTGTTATAAAATGATGCCAAAGCAACAAGTCTTTTAAAAGAAAATAAATAATGATTAAAAAAATAGTATTCCTTTTACATCTTCCACCGCCAGTGCATGGTTCGTCTATGGTAGGTCAGTTTATAAAAGAAAGCAATTTAATTAATACACGTTTTGAAACCAAATATATAGACTTAGGTACATCAAAAACTATTGATGAAATAGGTAAAAATCCATTCGGAAAAATTTTAAGGTATTTGTCTATTGTTTTTCAGTCTTTTAAACAACTTTTAGTTTATAAACCAGACTTAATATATTTAGCAATTACTGCAAAAGGTTTTGGTTTTTATAAAGATGTTGTAATTGTTTTTTTAGTAAAATGTTTCAGAATTCCATTAGTACTTCATTTTCATAACAAAGGTGTACATACTAAACAAGATAAAAAGTTTGATGATTTTTTGTATCGAAAGGTATTTAAAAACACAAAAGTAATTCTACTATCTAAGTATTTGTATTATGATATTAAAAAGTATGTTAATGAAAGTGATGTATATTATTGTGCTAATGGTATACCTGCAATAGAAAAAGATATTGTTAGTAAATCAATAAAAAACGAAATACCCAAACTTTTGTTTTTATCTAACCTTATTGAGTCTAAAGGAGTAATTGTGTTGCTAAAGGCTCTAAAAATATTAGCTACTAAAAGTGTAGATTTTACATGCAATTTTGTTGGAGGAGAAGGAGATATATCAAAAGATATATTTACAGAAAAGGTAAAAGAACTTCAACTAGAAAAACAGGTGTTTTATCTTGGTAAAAAGTACAATAGTGATAAAACAATAATTTTTAACAATTCGGATATTTTTGTTTTGCCTTCATATAATGATTGTTTCCCTTTAGTCTTGTTAGAGGCTTCTCAGTTTGGTTTGCCAATGGTTGCTACTTTAGAAGGAGCAATACCAGAAATTATAGAAGATGGTATAAATGGCTTTTTGGTAACACAAAAAAATGTAGAGGATTTGGCAGAAAAGTTAGAAGTGTTAATAAGTAATTCTGCTCTTAGAAATAGTATGGGGATGGCTGCTAAACAAAAATATGAGCAGTCTTACACCTTAAAACAATTTGAAAATAATTTGCTAAATATTTTAAAATCCATTGATAAGAAAAAGAAGGTATGATAAAATTAAAAGACGTAATTGTAAAGGTCTATTCTAAAGACTTAGAAGAGCTGTCACTTTTTAACACAAAAAAAATAATCAATACTATAAACCCTCATTCTTATTGTGAAGCAAAAAAGGATAGCCTTTTTAGTAAAGCTCTTAATGAAAGTGATGTGATTTTACCAGACGGAACTGGAATTGTTTTGGCGGCTAAAGTAATTCAGGGTAAAACTATAAAAAAGATTGCAGGTGCAGATTTACATCAGTTTTTATTAGAAAAGGCACAGGCAAAAAAGTTAAATGTTTTTTATTTAGGAGCATCAGAAAATACATTAGGTTTAATTAGAGAGAGAGTGCGTAAAGAATTTCCTGCCATTACTGTAAATACTTATTCTCCTCCTTATAAGCCTGCTTTTTCTCTAGAAGATAATGAGAACATGATAGCAGCTGTAAATAAATTTAATCCGGATATATTATTTGTAGGTATGACGGCTCCAAAACAAGAAAAATGGGTAGATACCAATAAAGCATTTCTTAATGTAAAGGTTATTACTTGTATTGGTGCAGTATTCGATTTTTATGCAGGCACTGTAAAACGATCTAGTCCATTTTGGATAAAATTAGGGTTAGAATGGTTGCCCAGACTATTAAAAGAACCCAAACGTTTGTGGAGACGTAATTTTGTATCTACACCACTTTTTTTATTGGATTTGGTAAAAGCCAAAATTTTTTAAATTAGAAAGTAACCAAAAGAAAAATCAACTAAAACAACTAAAAATGCTACAACAAGTCTTGTCTAATTTAACGGTAGTAAGCATACTAGCTGTTATTAATTCGCTTTTATTAGTGTACTACGTAATACCTAAAATAAGTTGGGTAATTATAACCCGTAATTTAAATGAAAAACCAAATGAGCGGAGTTCTCATAAAGGAGCAACACCTACTATGGCAGGTGTAGCCTTTTTTATTACTTTAATTATGACATTGTTTTTTATTCAATATTACGACACAGAACATATTGGATTAAATTTAATAGCTAGTGCTACACTGATCTTTATGGTAGGAGTTAAAGATGATTTGGTGGTATCTTCTCCAAAAGCAAAGCTTTTTATGGAGGCATTAGCAGTATTGTTTCTGTTTTTTCATAATGCTTTAGAAAGTAGTAATTTAAATGGTTTTTTAGGCATTTTTGAAATACCATTATGGTTTGTGTACATAGCTAGCACAATATTGGTATTAACTATTATAAATGCTTATAATTTAATTGATGGTATAGATGGTTTGGCTTCTATTATTGCTATTATAATTTTTAGTGTATTTGCCTTAATTTTTTATAGCATTAACTTATTCTTCTATTATTTAGTTTGTTTAAGTTTTATAGGCATGCTATTCGCATACTTATTTTTTAATTTTTCAACAAAGAATAAAATTTTTATGGGAGATACAGGCTCTCTATTAATTGGTTTTTGTATTGCTTTTTTGTCTTTAAGGTTTATGGCGATAGACGTTAGTTTATATAGCCATTTTACTTTTAAGCCAGAAAACGGATTCTTTATTTTAATGGCTATTCTATGCATTCCTTTGTTTGATATGTTAAGAGTTATAGGAGTGCGGTTATTACATAATAAAAGCCCTTTTTACCCAGACAGAAATCATTCGCATCATGTTTTAATAGATTTTGGTATGTCTCACTTTAAAGCAACTATGTTATTAGGTTTTATAAACTACATGTTTGTAATCTTAATTATAATATTAGGAACCTTCTTAAATAGTTTTAAAATGTTAGCAGTGTTTTTTATTGCTTTCGGATTGTTTTTACTGCTTTTCTATAAATTAAAAAGAAGCATTAATGCAGCACGTTTAAAAGTAGTAAAGTAGATTAAGAAAACAGAAGTATATCTCTCAATAAAAAATAAAAAGGGAAACACAATAAAACTGTGTTTACAAGAAAAAAATAAATAACTTTTATCAACAATTAAATAAAAACAATAAAAAATGAAGTACATATATTTAACGTTTACCTTGCTTTTAATACTTGCAACCTCTTGTGTTTCTAAAAATAAGGTAGTGTATTTTGGAAATACAAATGGAATTGAAATAAATAATATACTGCAACAGTATGAACCTACTATTCAAAAAGACGATTTGTTAAGTATAACTGTATCTGCTACAAATGCAGAAGCCGTTTTACCATTTAATTTGTACGAAACTCCTGTTTCAGGAAATTCAGCAGTAGGTTCCAAACCTTTGGCTTATTTGGTAAATTCTAACGGAGAAATTAAGTTTCCTGTTTTGGGTCTTTTAAAAGTTACAGGGATAACTACCGATGCTCTAAGCACTTTGTTGTCTAATAAATTATCACAATACATTACCAATCCTATTGTAAATATTAGTACAACTAATTTTAAAGTAACAGTATTGGGAGAGGTAAATAAGCCAGGTACATACAATGTATCAAATCAGCGAATTACCATTGTAGAGGCTTTAGGATTAGCGGGAGATTTAACAATTAATGGAAATAGATTAAATATAACATTGATTAGAGAGAAAAATGGACAGCGTTTTTTTATCCCCATAGATATTACTAATAAAGAATTGTTTAATTCACCTTATTATTACTTATCTCAAAATGATCTTATTTATGTAGAGCCTAATAAAACTAAAATAAACTCCTCCGTTATTGGTGCAAATACCAGTATTATTTTTGCTTCAATTACAACATTAGTATCCATTATTGCCATTTTAACAAGATAAATAGGTTTTAAATTATGCAAAAAGAGACATCTTTAAATTATATATTTCAGGAAGAAGAACCTATAAATATACGAGAACAATTAGAAAAATATTTATTTCATTGGAAATGGTTTGTAGTAACTATAGTACTTGCACTCGCAATGGCGTATGCATATTCTTATTACATACCTAATAAATATAGAGTAGCTACTTCTATTTTAATTGGTGATGAAAGTATTGGCGGTTTATCTAGTGAGCTTTCTGCTTTTAAAGATTTAGGTTTAATAGGTGGCGGTAAAAAATCAATAGAAAATGAAATAGGTATTTTAAAATCGTATACGCTAATGGAGCGTGTTGTAAAAGAACTAGGAGTACATATTAATTTTTATAAAGAAGATAGAGTTCGTAATACAGAAATTTACAATACCGAAGTACCTTTTAAAATAGCTTTTTTTTCTAAAGAAAAAATGTATTCTTTAAATACTTCCTTTACCATTCGTTCACTTTCTGCTTCACAGTTTGAAATTGTTTTAGATGATGGAAGTGCACAAAAACATGTGTTTGGAGAAAATGTAAGTACAAAATTTGGAGACATAACAGTAACGCCTACTAACACCAAAAATATTCATATAAATGAAGTAGTAAGGGTTGTAATTTCACCACTAAAAAATGTTGTAGATGGTTTAAGAGGTGCTCTTCAAGTAGGTTTAATATTTGAAAAATCTAGTTTATTAGAACTTAGTTTAATTACTCAAAATAAAGAAAAAGCAACAGCTATTTTAAATGAATTAGTACAGCAATATAATAGAGACGCCGTTGCCGATAAAAACTTAATTGGTAATAATACAAGTACTTTTATTAATGAACGTTTAGCAGTTATTGAAAAAGATTTATCTGCCGTAGATAAAGGGGTAGAAGATTTTAAATCTAACAATAGATTAACAGGTATTCCTACAGAGTCTATGTTGGTTTTAAAAAGTAATGAAGAGTTAAGAAAAAAAATTATAGGGCTAAATACACAAATAAGATTAACGGATTATGTAATGGCATATATAACCGAAAATAAAGACAATTTAATTCCTCCTAATTTAGGTTTAAATGATGGTAGTGTAGATGCTAATACGGTACAATATAATGCGTTAATTTTAGAGCGAAATAGAATATTAAAAGGTTCTAGTGATATTAACCCAATAATTGTAAACTTAAATTCTCAAATAGCACAATTAAGAGCAAGTATTTCACAAGGACTTGTAAATTTAAAATCATCTTTAACAATTTCGTTAAATGATGCTAAAGAGGCAGAAAGTAAGGTAAACTCTAGAATGGTGTCTGTGCCAAAACAAGAAAGAGAGTTTAGAGATATTCAGAGACAACAACAAATTATAGAAAGTTTGTATTTGTATTTATTACAAAAAAGAGAAGAAAATGCCATTTCATTAGCTGTTACAGTTCCTAATGCTAAAGTTATTGATACCGCAAGAGGTAGTGATGTTCCTATAAGTCCTAAACGTAAAGTTATTTATATGATGGCACTGGCATTAGGACTCGCTATACCAATTGCAGTAATTTATTTGATGTTTTTATTTGATAATAAAGTACATAATAGTAAAGAGGTAGAAGCTATTGTTAAAGCTCCTCTTTTAGGTGAAATACCTAATACTAAAGATACAGAAAAAGTTGTAGTACATAAAGATGACAGAAGTGGTATTGCCGAATCTTTTAGAATGATTCGTACAAATTTAGATTTTATGTTAGCAGGCGTAAGAGGACGCGGAAAAACCATTTTTGTGTCTTCTACCGTTACGAATGAAGGAAAAACATTTATTGCTTTAAATTTAGCATCTGTATTAGTCCTTTCAAATAAAAAAGTATTGTTAATAGGTGCAGATATTAGAAAACCTCGTTTTGAAGAATATTTAAATATAAAATTAGGTAAAGGTCTTACGCATTATTTAACAGACAGCTCTTTAAAGGTTTCTGATGTTATTGAGCATGTAGAAGCTCTTAATATTGATGTTTTACACTCTGGAGTTATACCTCCAAATCCATCAGAATTATTAAGTAACGGACGTTTTGAAGATGTTTTAGCATACGGAAAAGAACATTACGATTTTGTAATTGTAGATACTGCTCCTGTAAAATTAGTAACAGATACAATGTTATTGGGTAAAAATGCAGATTTATTTATTTATACCATTAGAGCAAATTATTCAGACAAAAGATTGTTAGAAATTCCGGCAAAATTATACAAGGAAAAACGATTTCCTAATCTTGCTGTTTTATTAAATGATGTTGATGTAGAAAGGGGCTATGGCTATGGTTATGGTTACGGAGAAGTTGAGGTTAAAAAACCTTGGTGGAAAAAACGATGAAATAATTGCTTAACCAAAGACTAGAGTAGTAAAATTTTAATGTATTGTTGTTTAACAAAAAAAAGTTCAGTTTAACTGAACTTTTTTTTTGAATTAAAAATTTAAAGTACATTAAATAATTTTATGCAATCGTTTAAAATTATTGACAATAAAATTAGCATTTTTTAAAGTCTGATCTTCTGCCATTGGGTTTTTAAAACCAAAAACAAAAATACCAGCATCATTGGCAGCTTTTACTCCGTTATCAGAATCTTCAATTACTACACAGTTTTCTTTTGGGGTAGCACCTAAAACAGCTGCTTTTTCAAAAATTTCTGGATGAGGTTTAGATTCTGTTAAATCTGCACCACTAATTTTAGCTGTAAAATATTGATTTAAATTAAATCGATTAAAAACTCTGTCGATATTAACCATGGCAGATGAAGAAGCTAAAACTAAGGTTAAACCTTTGTTGTAGCAATGTTTTATCAATTCTTCTACACCTTTTACCAAATGTAAAGTTGGGTCATTTTCAAAGAAGTTTACATATCGTTTTCTTTTATCTAAAACCAATTCTTCTGGATCTAAGTCTAAGTTAAAATGTGCCACCAATCTCTGAAATGCATTAATGGTAGAAGAACCAGTTAAGGTTTTGTATAAATCATCAGAAACAGAAACACCAATAGAAGTAAAGGTTTCGTAATAGGCTTTTTTATGGATTTCTTCAGAATCTATAATTACACCATCCATGTCAAAAATAACACATTTTATTTCTTTTGGTAAATCCCTTTTTATCATTATATGTTTTTAGTTTGATTTTTAATTTGAGTAATAGATGTATTTTAATCTAAAAATTTCGCTTTTAATTCAGGTGTTGGTATCATGCAACTTTCTTTTTTGCCAAACCATTTGTATCTGTTTTTGGCAATATAATCATAGACGTAGTTTCTAAAACCTTCTGGTAACACTATAAAAATCTGACTTAAAGTCCAAATTCCGCCAAAAGCATTCATAATTTTTAAAGCAGCCGTAGATTTTATATCATAAGAAACACCAGGTTCGTATAAAATTATAGAATCTATTTTAGAAATATCAATACCTAATTGTTTAATTATTTTTTTTCCATTTTCAGACTGTAAAGCTGTAAATAAAAAGACGTTTTTTGTATCGTATTTTATCACTTTTAAAACAGCATCGTTGCAAAGGTTACAAACTCCGTCAAATAAAATAATTTTTTTGTTTTTTGGTAAATCAATCATTTAGGTACTTCTAAATTTAAGTAAAACAAAGATACTTTAACTTTCTCTCTAATTAAAAAGAATTTTACGATGGTTTATACAGAATTTTTTAAGAACTTTAAATTTTAATAGGCTTATTTTTTTTAAAAATAAAGTAGCTTTAAAAAAAAATATATTTTATTGTAACAATTAATTTAATTGCTCGTCTTATGTTTGTAATCAAATAAATTGGGTCTTTGTTTTAACAAAAAATTAATAAAGGCAATCAATAGCTTTCGATACTTTAGTTTAAAATTAACCAACCAATGATTAGAATAGAAAAACTACACAAATCTTACCCAATTGGTAAAGATTCTCTACACGTTTTAAAAGGTATAGATTTACATATAAAAGAAGGCGAATTTGTTTCTATTATGGGGTCTTCTGGTTCTGGTAAATCTACATTATTAAATATTGTTGGTTTATTAGACGAGCATGATGAAGGTGATTATTATTTAAATGGTCAATTAATAAAGAACTTAAATGAAAAAAAAGCGGCCATTCTAAGAAATAAATTTTTAGGATTTATTTTTCAATCATTCAATCTTATTTCCTACAAAACGGCTTTAGAAAATGTGGCGCTGCCTTTGTATTATAAAGGTATCAATAGAAAAGATAGATTAAAGTTAGCTTTAGATTACTTAGATAAAGTAGGGTTAAAAGATTGGGCAAATCATTTACCAAATGAGCTTTCTGGAGGACAGAAACAACGTGTGGCTATTGCAAGAGCTTTGGTTACAAAACCAAAAGTTGTTTTGGCAGATGAGCCAACAGGGGCATTAGATTCTACAACAACAGATTCTGTTATGGATTTATTAAAAGATATTAATAATGAAGGAATGACGGTTTTTGTAATTACCCATGAAGAAGAAGTTGCAGAACAAACAAAAAGAATTGTGCGTTTAAAAGATGGTCTAATTATTAGTGATGAATATACTAATAATACAAAAGCTGTTTAATTATGTTTGATTTAGATCGTTGGAGAGAAATATTTCAAAGTATCAGTAAAAATAAGTTGCGTTCTGCGTTATCTGGTTTTACGGTTGCGTTTGCTATTTTACTTTTTACACTACTTTTTGGTATTGGTAATGGATTGCAAAATACTTTTAAAAATGAGTTTGCTAAAGACGCCATGAACTCAATTTATATCTGGACAAACAATACTACAAAAGCATATAAAGGAAATCAAATAGGAAGAAAGGTTCAATTTAAAAATGAAGATTTTACCTACATTAAAGAAACTTTTGGAGATAAAATTCAAACCATAAGTCCGAGAATTCAGAGATCTGAAAATGTTGTTTATAAGGATGAAAAAGACAATTACTCGGTAAGAGGAGTATATCCAGAATATTATGTTTTAGAATCTGCAGAAGTTACCGAAGGACGATTTTTAAACTATAGAGATATTCATGAAAAAGCAAAAGTTGTAGTAATTGGTAGAATGGTTGAAAAGGATTTATTTGGTCAAATAAGTGCGTATGGTAAACAACTAAATATTGGAGGCATTATGTATCAGGTAATTGGTGTTTTCTCTGATCCAGGAGGAGATAGTGATGAAAGATATATTTACACACCTTTTACAACCATGCAAAAATTATATGGTAATAATGACCATATAGATGATTTTGGTATTACGTATAATCCAAATTTAAGTATCGATGAAGCAATTGCTTTTAGTAGTGAAATGCATAGAGAATTAAAGAAAAAACACAATGTTTCTCCTAATGATCAAAGAGGAATTGGGTTAGACAATTATGCTACAAATAACAAAGAAGTTTCTGGGATGATGTTTGGTTTAAGTATTTTAATTCTTGTAATTGGTTTTGGTACTTTAATAGCTGGTGTTGTTGGTATTAGCAACATTATGGTGTACATTGTAAAAGAAAGAACAAAAGAATTAGGAATAAGAAAAGCAGTTGGTGCTACACCAAAAATGATTGTTGGTATGATTATGCAAGAAGCTGTATTTATAACTGCAATTTCTGGTTATGTTGGATTGTTAATTGGAGTTGGAATTTTAAAACTTGCAGGTCCTAGTTTAGAAAAGTATTTTATTTTAAACCCTAGTGTTTCTCAGCCCGTAGTTATAGGAGCAACCTTAACACTTGTTTGTGCCGGTTTAATTGCAGGATATTTACCTGCCAAAAAAGCAGCAAGAATTAAACCCGTTGAAGCATTAAACGCAGATTAACTATGATATTTTTATTCGAAAAAGATACTTGGCAAGAAATTTATGGTAGTATTCGTAAGAATAAAACCAGAACTGCAATTACCATTTTTGGTGCATTTTGGGGAATCCTTTTATTGGTAGGTTTATTGGGTGCAGCTAAAGGAATTGAAAATAGTTTTAATAGCATGTTTGGCGATTTTGCTACCAACAGTGTTTTTATGTCTGGAAGTAGAACTTCTATGCCTTTTAAAGGTTTTCAAGAAGGAAGACAAATTAATTTAACATTGGGAGATGTAGATAAAATTAGAACAGAAGTAGATGGTATTCAGTTTGTAGTGCCAAGAAATGCAACTGGCGGACAAGTAATACATGGATTAAAAACTGGTAATTTTACCGTTTTTGGAGATTTTCCTCTAATAGACAGAGTTCAAAAAAAGAACTTAATAGAAGGCAGGTTCATCAACCAAAGTGATATTGATGAGAACAAAAAAATATGTGTAATAAGTGAAGGTGTTTATAAGGAGTTGTATGATAAAAATGAAGAAGCTATAGATACTTATTTAAAAGTAAGTGGCATCAATTATAAAGTAGTTGGTGTGTATACTGCTGGTAGATTTGAAGGTAAAAATAACGTTCATATTCCTTTTAGTACTTTTAAAATAGTGTATAATAAAGGAGACAAATTCGAATGGATGGTGGTTACTGGTAAAAAAGAATTCGACATTGTTCAGGTAGAGGCAGATGTAAAACTATTATTAAAGAATTTACATAAAATTCATCCAGAAGACAACAGAGCTTTTAGAGGTTTTAATTTAGGAAAAGAAATCTCTAAAGTAACCGGATTTTTAACAGGAATGCAGTTTTTAACTTGGTTTGTGGGTATTGCAACTTTAATAGCAGGGGTTTTTGCTATTGGTAATATTTTATTGATTACAGTAAAAGAACGTACAAAAGAAATAGGAATAAGAAGAGCGTTAGGAGCAACACCTAATAAAGTAAGACAACAAATTATATTAGAATCATTGTTTTTAACATTATTAGCAGGTTCTTTAGGAATCATTGCTGGAGGACTCATTTTAATGGTTATAGATTATTTTGAGTTATTAGTAAACCCAACCGTTAACATACCTATTGTTTTAATTGCGTATGGAGTTTTAGTAGTTTTAGGAACGTTAATTGGCTTTATACCTGCTTATATGGCAACTGTAGTAAAACCAATAGACGCATTAAGAGAAGAATAAAAAATCAACTAACAAGAATAAATAGAATATAAATGAAAAAAGTAATCATTTTTGGAGGAATAGCTGTCGCACTAATAGCGGTATTAATTTGGTTTGGTAAAAAGAACAGTGCATCACCAATAGAGTACAAAACAGAAAAGCCTTTTAAAGCAACTATTGTTAAAAAAAGTGTGGCTACAGGTAAAGTTACTCCGTTAGAAGAAGTAGAAATAAAACCACAAATAGCAGGTATTATAGATAAAATTGTAGTTGAAGAAGGTGCAATTGTTAAGGCAGGAGATTTACTAGCAACAGTAAGAGTTGTGCCAAACGAGCAATCTTTAACAAGTGCAAAAGGACGTATTAATTCTGTTCAAATTCAATTAAATAACACAAAAATACAATACGACAGAAATAAGAAATTATTTGAGAAAGGAGTCATTTCTCGTCAAGAATTTGAAACACTAGAGCTTTCGTACAATCAAGCAAAAAACGATTTGCGTAATGCACAAAATGATTATCAAATAATTAAAAAAGGATCTGCAGGTTCTTCTGGGGCAAATACAAATATTAGAGCAACAACTTCTGGTATGGTAGTAGAAATCCCTGTTAAAAAAGGGTATCAAGTTGTAGAAACAAATGGTTTTAGTGCAGGTACAACAATTGCTACCATTGCAGATATGACTAAAATGATTTTTGAAGGTAAAGTTGATGAGTCTGAAGTTGGTAAATTAGTAAAAGGTACAGAAATAGAAATCTCTTTAGGTGCTATAGAAAACAAGAAATTCCCAGCAGTTTTAAACTTTATTGCACCAAAAGGAACAGAAGAAGCAGGAGCAGTTCAATTTAAAATAAAAGCAGATGTTTCTTTAGATGATGAGCATTTTATTAGAGCGGGGTATAGCGCAAATGCAGAAATTGTTTTAGAAAGAAAAGACAGTGTTTTATCTATTAAAGAATCTTTATTGCAATTTGATAGAAAAACAGAATTACCATTTGTAGAAATTAAAAATGCCGAAGGAAAATTTGATAAGAAAGATGTTAAATTAGGTACTTCAGACGGTGTAAATGTGGAGATTTTAGAAGGAGTTACCAAAGATGATGAAATTAAAATTTGGAATAAAACCTCTAAAGAGGATGAAGAAAAAGACAATAATTAAAAATTATTAATAGTATTAAAAAAAAGGAACTCAATTTGAGTTCCTTTTTTTTGTGCTTAAAAACAAATGTTTAAGTAGTAAGATTGCTTTAAGTTTATTGCGTTCTAAGCAACATTAGATACTCTTTAATATATTAATAATTACTCCAGAATTCAAAGAACTTTCTAAAGCTCCATTGCAAAATCTATCATTTCTAAAAATAGCTGTTAAAAGCTTGCGTTTTGTTTCAAGATCTATTGTAGAATAATCAAATTCTTTATTTCTTAGGATGCTTCTTCCTTCATCCCAAGAACTCCAATTAAACCCAATCATCCAACCTTGTTGACGAAACAATTTTGTAAAATCACTTACTATTTTCTCATCAACTTTATATAAGTTAGGGAAAACACCATTTTCAATTTTAGTTAAATCAATAGATTCAATCACATTAGAAAGGTTAACTATCATGCTTTTTTTCAATAAAGATAAAGCTAAAAACCAGTCGCTTATAAGAATTCAGAAAAAAAACAAAAAACTTTTTTATCCAAGGCAACCTTTTTAAAACATCTGTAGTCTATATATTTGTAAGGCAGTTAAAAAACGAAACGAGAGGCTTGAAAATTATATCATTACATAACAAAGAAAAATCGTTAATTAAAAAAGCGATTGACAACAATAGAGAAGCGCAACAACAATTGTTCGAGCAATTTTCGCCTAAAATGTTGGGTGTTTGTAGGCAATATGTAAAAGATTTGCATCACGCAGAAGATTTAATGTTACAAGGGTTTCTAAAAGTTTTTACCAACTTAGATAAATTTAAACACGAAGGTAGTTTTGAAGGTTGGATTCGCAGAATTATGGTAAACACTTGTATTTCTTACCTCCGTAAAAAGAATTTAATCGATCTATCTGACGAAGAATTTGTTTTTAACGACGCAGCTACAGAAAGTTTAGAAAACACATCGGTAGAAGATATTCAGAAATTGATAGATCAATTGCCAGAAGGTTACAAAATGGTGTTTAATTTATTCGCCATAGAAGGGTATAAACATTCAGAAATTGCAGAGAAATTAGGCGTTTCTGAAAGTACATCTAAATCGCAATTATTTAAAGCACGTAAATTATTGCAAGAAAATTATTACAAAATGAATAAAAGAGTTCATGAAAACAAATAAGTTAGATAATAGTATAAAAGATAAGTTACAGCACAGAACGATCAATCCATCTGCTTCGGCTTGGGAGCGTTTGTCATCACAATTAGATGAACAACCAAAACAAAAGAAAAAAGGTTGGTTTTTTTATATAGGTGTAGCAGCAAGTATTTTATTGCTAATTAGTGTCGGTTTTCTGTTTTTAAATAAAAATGAAGTTGTAAAACCATCAGAAATTATTGTTGAAAACCCAATTGATACGATTTCTATTGATACTAAAATAGATCAATTTATCAATGAGATTCCTACTGAAAAAGCAATTGTTAAAGTGGATGAAATTGAAGAGAAGCAAATTGTAAAGTCTAATAGCAGAGTTATTGCAAGCAAAGTGAAGCAATCTGTTTCTATTGATAAGATTACTTCGTCGAAAACTCCTCGTAATGACATTGTAATAGCTAAAGTAGAGGAGAAATCAGAAAATCATCCGACGAAGGAGAAAACAATTAAAAAAGAATTCTTAAAACAAGACCCAAATAGTAGCATAAAAATTAATAGTGATGATTTGTTATTCGCGGTAACACATTCGTCTGCAGAGGTAAAAGAATACTACGCAAAGTATGATATTACGAGGGAAGATGTTTTAAGAACCATTAAAGGAGAACTTAAAAAAGGGAACCTTAAAGTGAATCCGAATGCTATTTTGGCCGAAGTAGAACGCTCAATCGGAGAAGAAGATTTTCAGAATAACTTCTTAAAATCTTTAAAGAAAAGAGTAACAGATATTGCAACTGCTATTGCAAGTAGAAATGATTAGTAAACGTTATTACTACAAAAATGTCATTGCGAGGAACGAAGCAATCTCTTAATTAATAAACAGATTGCTTCGTCGAAAATTCCTTGTAAAGAAGAAAATAATAAATTTTAAAAACATATAAGATGAAAAGAATACTACTAATATTAGTGTTGTTTAGCACAACTATTGCCGTATCTCAAGTAAAAACATTTGAAAAGGAAGTGAATAAAATTTCTAAAAGAATAGAACGAATTACAGAAAATCAGAAAGATTCTTTAAAGGTAAAAGTGATTGCTATAGATAAAAGATTAGAAAATGGAGAAATTACAAAATTAACTGCAAATACTTTAAAAAGCGAAGTTGCTTCGTATCATGCCAGAAGAATTGAAAAATTGGTGGGAGAGCAAGAGCGTCTGTTACAATTGTTGGTGCAAGATAAAACAAATGGAAAAATAGCAAGCTCTAACGAATTACATGATAATGATGATGAAAATACATTTACTGTTGGCAATAGTACTTTTCGATTAAATATAAATAAAAGCGATGACGATGATGACGATGATGATGAAAGCAAAGAGAAAAGAAATAGAAGATTACAAAGAAGAACAACATCTCAGTTTGTTTTTGCAATGGGGGTAAATAATGTATTGAAAGATCATGAGTTTTCTTCTTTAAATGATACTGAATACAAGTTTTGGCAATCTCATTTTTATGAATTAGGATGGACCTGGAAAACCCGTTTTTCTAAAGAACCTTCTCAATTGTACTTTAAATATGGTGTTTCTTTCCTTTGGAATAACTTACGTTTAGATAATAATAGTGTACATGTAAAAAATGGAGATTTAACGGAAATACAAGTTTTTGATGATAAATTATCTGAAAGTAGATTACGTCATGTACAAATGAATTTTCCGATGCATGTTGAGTGGGATCTTTCTAAAAATAAAATTTATAAAGACGGAGTTAAAAGAGATAGAACACATAATTCTGTTCGATTAGGAGTTGGTGGTTTTGTTGGGTTTAAATTAGGTACAAGACAGTATTTAGAATATAAGGATGCAAGCGGGGTGGATCAAAAATTGGTTCAAAAAGATAATTTTAATATGAATACCATTAATTATGGGTTAAGTGCTTATGTAGGGTATAAATCTACCAGCCTTTATGTAAAATACGATTTGAATCCGTTGTTTAAAAACACCGAAACAAGAAACATTTCTATGGGAATTCGTTTAGATTTAAACTAAAACGTTAAAGAATGTATTATTAGAATTGGTTTTTTGTGAGTTTTATTGAATATATGACAATTAAAGTAAATAGAAATTTGTATAAAATCATTTTAAATCAAAAAAAAATAGGGCATTAGTAAAAATAACAAATTTCGAATATTTTGTTAAATTATAAACAAAAAGACTGTAAATTTACTTGCTTAAAATATCTAAATTAAGCAATAATGAAAGTTGGAATTCCTAAAGAAATTAAGAACAACGAAAGTAGAGTTGGTATGACACCTGCAGGTGTTTTTGAGTTGACGAAAAAAAATCATACTGTTTTTGTACAATCTACAGCAGGTGAAGGAAGTGGTTTTTTTGACGCAGATTATATTAAGGTAGGAGCTACTATTTTACCTACCATAGAAGAGGTTTACAGTCAGAGTGAAATGATTGTAAAAGTAAAAGAACCTATTGCTTTAGAATACCCTTTAATAAAGGAAAATCAAATTATTTTTACGTATTTTCATTTTGCATCTTGCGAGCCTTTAACAAAGGCAATGATAGAAAGTAAATCTATTTGTATTGCTTACGAAACGGTAGAAGATAGCGACGGAACTTTACCATTATTAACACCTATGTCTGAAGTTGCAGGTAGAATGGCAATTCAGCAAGGAGCTAAATATTTAGAAAAGCCAATTAAAGGACGTGGTATTTTATTAGGAGGTGTACCCGGTGTTGCCCCAGGTAAGGTATTAATTTTAGGAGCAGGAGTTGTTGGAGTACAAGCAGCTAAAATGGCAGCAGGTTTAGGCGCTCATGTAACTATTATGGATATTAATATGAAACGTTTACGTTATGTAAATGATGTATTACCAAATCATGTTACAACAGCTTTTTCTAGTGAGTATAGCATTAGACAGTTAATTAAAACACACGATTTAATTATTGGAGGGGTTTTAGTAAAAGGAGGAAAGGCTCCAAAATTAATAACCAAAGACATGCTTAAAGACATGCGTCCAGGAACTGTTATTGTAGATGTAGCAGTAGACCAAGGAGGTTGTTTTGAAACAACAAAAGCAACTACACACGAGGATCCTACATTTATTATAGATGATGTAGTACATTATTGTGTGGCAAATATGCCAGGAGCTGTACCTTACACATCTACCATTGCTTTAACAAATGTAACATTACCTTATATTATAAATTTAGCCAACAAAGGTTGGGAAGAAGCTTGTGCTACTGATGCGTCTTTAGAAAAAGGACTAAATATTATAAAAGGAAAAATTGTGTATAAAGAAATTAGCGAAGCTTTTCAATTAGAAGCTTTTGAAGTTTAATTTATTTTTTTTAAAATATTTTTGATAAGTCTCCAGTGTTGTTTTTGTGTTGCAACCTGGAGATTTAATTATTTCACTTAAATTACAGATGCTATTTTTAACCATAGCTATTAAGGTTGATGTATTACGGCCAATACAGTGGTAAGTAGAAAAAAATAGAAGTATTTGTATCTTTTACTATAAAATAGATTCCTTTTTATTTTATAAAGTAAGAATAACTGCTATATATAACTCTAATTATAAAAAAGTTATTATATTTGCAGCCTTAAAAATAAACAATAAATATTTAATTTATGAATCATTACGAAACTGTTTTCATTTTGAATCCCGTTTTATCTGATACTCAGATAAAGGAGACAGTACAAAAATTCGAAGATTATTTAGTTTCCAAAGGAGCTGAAATGATCTCAAAAGAGAATTGGGGCTTAAAGAAATTAGCGTACCCAATCCAAAAGAAAAAAAGTGGTTTTTATCACTTATTTGAGTTTAAAATTGCTGGAGAAGAAATCTCTGCTTATGAGTTAGAATTTAGAAGAGATGATAGCGTTATGCGTTACCTAACTGTTAAATTAGACAAACATGCAGCTGCTTGGGCAAAAATTAGAACTGAACGTGTTAAATCTACAAAAAAATAAGAAATGGCATCAATAGAACAACAAGCAAAAGGCGGTAAATCTGCTGACGTTAGATATTTAACGCCATTAGATATAGACACTAAAAAAGAAGCTAAATACTGTAGATTTAAAAAGAAAGATATCAAGTATATCGACTTTAAAGATGCAGACTTCTTAATGTATTTAGTAAACGAGCAAGGTAAAATTTTACCAAGACGTTTAACAGGAACATCATTAAAATATCAACGTAAAGTTGCGCAAGCAATTAAAAGAGCGCGTCATTTAGCGTTAATGCCTTACGTTGGAGATATGTTAAAATAATAAAGAGGTAGAACATGGAATTGATATTAAGACAAGACGTAGAGAATTTAGGATTTAAAGACGATATCGTAGAAGTGAAAAACGGATATGGTAGAAACTTTTTAATCCCTACAAGACAAGCAGTTTTAGCTACTTCATCTGCAAAGAAAGTTTTAGCAGAGAATTTAAAACAACGTGCTTACAAAGAAGCTAAATTAATTGAAGACGCTAACGTAATTGCTGAAACAGTTAAAGGATATGAAATTAAAATTACATCTAAAGTTGGTTCAGGAGACAAATTATTTGGTTCTGTAAACAACATAGATTTAGCTGCAGCTTTAGCTAAAGCAGGAACAGAATTAGACAAGAAATTTATTAAAGTTGTTGGTGGTTCTGTAAAAAGATTAGGTAAATACGAAGCTACTGTAAGATTACACAGAGCAGTAGTTGCTGATATTATTTTTGAAGTTGTTGCTGAATAAGTAATAATTATTAAATAATTGTTAAGAAATAAAAGTCTACTTTAACGAGTAGACTTTTTTTTTGCTTTATTTTTGTTGAAATCAAATTCAAAAATAATATGAAGCAAAAATTACTTTTTTTATGTTCATTCATTTTAATGTTTAGTTTAAGTGCTCATGCACAAACAACTACATCAAAAATAAAAGGAACAATTACGGAAATTAGCGGAGAGCCTTTGTATGGTGCAACCATTGTTGCTACCCATACACCTACAGGTACAGTCTCTGGTACAACAGCTCAAGATAATGGTAGGTATAGTTTATCTAATTTAAGAATTGGAGGGCCTTATACGATTACCATTAGTTATTTAGGTTTTATATCTAAAAAAGTAACAAATGTATTTTTAACATTGGGTAAAACAACCAATATTAATGCTGTTTTATCTGAAGATAGCAATACTTTAGATGAAGTTGTAATTAGCTCTGGTAAAAACAGTGTTTTTAATAATGATAGAACAGGAGCACAGACAAGTATTAGAACAAAAGATTTAAAAACATTACCAACAATATCTAGGTCAGCGTCAGATTTTACACGTTTAGACCCTTCTGCATCGGGTGGTTCTTTTGGTGGTAGAAATGACCAATTTAATAACTTTACCTTAGATGGTTCTATTTTTAACAATCCGTTTGGTTTAGATGCAGCAACTCCCGGTGGGCAAACAGCTTCTCAACCGGTATCTTTAGATGCCATAGAACAAATTTCTGTTTCTACAGCACCTTATGATGTTACTTTATCTGGTTTTACAGGTGCGTCTGTAAACGCAGTAACAAAAAGTGGAACAAATACAGTAACCGGAACCGCTTACGGATATTATAGAAATCAAGATTTTACAGGTGGTAAAATAAAAGGAGAAAGTATTTTTGTACCAAAATTAACACAGTCTCAAATAGGGGCAAGTATTGGAGCACCTATTATAAAAGACAAATTGTTTGTTTTTATAAACTTCGAAAAAGACAATAGATCAGATTTAGGTCAGTCTTGGTTGCCAAATACAGGGTCTGGAGCTATTAATGAATCTAGAGTTTTAAAAGCAGATTTAGACGAAGTACAAAGTGCATTAGCAGGTATTGGTTACAAAACAGGTGCCTATGAAGGTTTTACACACGATTCTAATAGTACAAAAGGGTTGTTTAAATTAGATTGGAATGTTACTAAAGACAATCGTATTTCATTTGTGTACAACTTTTTAAATGCTTCTAGAGATTTACCAGCGCACCCAACGGCATTAGGTTTTAGAGGTCCAAGTTCTCAAATGTTACAGTTTGAAAATACAGGGTATCAAATTAATAATAATTTGAATTCTTTTTTATTGGAAATAAATTCTACAATTACAGATAACATTACCAATAAATTTCAATCAGGATACACACATTTTGATGATTTTAGAAAAGCTAAATCGGCACCTATGCCAGCATTTAGAATTCAAGATGGTAATGGTGGTAACTACATAATTGCAGGGCATGAGCCTTTTTCAATTAACAATACCTTAGATCAAAAGGTATTTCAAATAACCAATAATTTAAATATAAGTCAAGGAGACCATAATTATACCGTTGGTTTTTCTTATGAAAAATTTGAATTTGACAACTCGTTTAATTTAGGAGCGTATGGTTTTGGAGATGCAAGAGGTTATGTTGGTGCATTTGGAGGAGATTTTGCAAGTATGGATGCTTTTAGAACAGGCGTTACAAATGGTCTTTTAGCAGACGCAATGACTGCAGCTCAAAACACTTTTAAAAATAATAATGACAATGATTCTTGGGCATTGGCAGAAACAAATGTAGGTCAGTTTGCTTTTTATGTACAAGATGATTGGAATATCAACGATAATTTTAAATTGTCTTATGGTGTTCGTTTTGATAAGCCTTTATTTTTCGATTCTGCAGATAAAGCACAAGATGTTATCGACAAAAGCTTTTACTTACCTAACAATCCATATACAGATCCTTCTACAGGAGAAACTGTATTGTTTGATTCTACAAAAATGCCAAACAACAACTTCTTAATTTCTCCAAGAATTGGTTTTAATTGGGATGTTAATGGAGATAGCTCTTTACAATTACGTGGTGGTTCTGGGTTATTTACAGGACGTTTCCCTTTTGTTTGGTTAGGGAACCAAATAGCAAATCCTAATGTGTATTTCTATCAAGTAGTAGATCCCGATTTTAAATTTCCACAAGTATGGAGAACAAGTTTAGGTGCCGATGTAAAATTAAAGGATGGTACTATTTTAACTACAGATCTTTCTTATACAAAAGACATTAATGGTGCCCATGTACAAAATTGGGGTTTAAAAACACCAACCGGAACTTTAGCCGGAGGTATAGACAACAGGTTAGTCTACACAGATACAGACAGAAGTCCTAATTGGGGCGGGCCAAACGATAAATCAAATGCGTACGTATTTACAAACTCTAACAAAGGAAGAACTTTAAACGCTTCTTTAAAAGCTCAGAAAAATTTTGATAACGGTTTGTATTTAATGGCGGCTTATAATTTCTTAAACTCTAAGGATGTAAATTCTATTGAAGCAGAAATTACAGGAGATGCTTTTGATTTTAATCCGGTTTTATCTAATTCAAATGACGCTACTTTAGCGCACTCTAAATACGGAGATACACATCGTTTTATTGGTGTTGCTTCTAAATCTTGGTCATATGGTACTAATGATAAATGGACAACAACCATTTCTTCTTTTTACGAATTGGCAAAAGGAGGTCGTTTTAACTATACCTATGCAGGAGACATTAATAATGATGGCTCTAACTTAAATGATTTAATTTACATCCCAACAGACAGTCAAATTGATGCAATGACATTTAAAGCACCTGTTAATCCGGGAGATTTATCTATTGCAGATCAAAAATCAGGATTAAAAAATTATATAAATCAAGACGATTATTTAAACGGAAGAAAAGGGCAGTATGCAGAGCGTTACGGAGCATTATCTCCTTGGAGAGGAAAAATGGATGTAAAATTTATTCAGAATTTAAAATTAGCAAATAATAATTCATTAGAATTTACCATAGATATTTTAAACTTTGGTAACTTATTAAACTCTAATTGGGGCTTAGTACAACAACCAGATGCCGTACAATTATTAGGGGTAACTGTAGACAATGCAGGTTTACCAACCTATAGTTTTAATTCAGATTTAAAAGAAACATTTGTGTATAATTCTACATTATTATCTAGATGGCAAGCGCAAGTTGGTTTAAGATATTCTTTCTAAATCAATAAAGAATTCAGATATTTGAACCGCCCATAATTGGGCGGTTTTTTTTACTAGATATTATGAAATACAGACAACTTACCAAAGAGCAATTTGAAAGCTTACACGAAGATTTTGCACGTTTTTTAGCAACACAAAGTATCGATGCTAAAGAATGGAATCAAATTAAAAAAGAAACACCAAAAATAGCAGAAGAAGAAATGAATATCTTTTCGGATGTTGTTTGGGATGATGTTTTAACAAAAACAAACTATGTAGAGCATTTTTCTAAAACGTCTGTAAATTTATTTAAATGCGAAGCAGAAGAAATGCATAGAATTGCCATTAAAGTAACTTGGGATATTAATTTATTAGAACAAAAAGGATTTGAGTGGTTAATGCAAAATCCTATGGATAATTCTGTAGAAATTTTTAAAGGTACCAAGCCCTATAATTCAGAAAGAAATCCAGAAATTTTCGATTTAATAGAAAAAGGAAGCTCAATTTCTAAAGGAGAAATTTTTGAGTATTTTAATCAACTTGTTTCTTAATTTTTTTAGAAGCTATTTCCTGCTTTCACTACTCGCTTTTTTTACTTCTGTTCTCGATACAAATTTTTCATTCTTCAAAATTCACTCGAACTGACAGTAAAAAAGAGCTCAAACAAACCGTTCAATCAGGGCTAGACTTGTTTGCCGTTAAAGTTGTAAAGAAAAGCAAGCAAAGAGCAACTTTGGCAATTCTTATAGAAACTATAAAACAACATCACCATTATTTTAAAGAAACAAGAGCTACAATCCGTTTTTGTTTTTTTACAACAACCTTCACCTAAAAATCTAAAAGAGTATTTCTGTTTAAGCCGTTTAAATATTCGTAAATTTGGAGTGTGTAATACACATTTTAAAAAGAATCGAAAGATGAATTATAAACATTTATTAGAAGTAATAAAAGATAACACAAAGAAATTTACAACAAAAGAAGCTATTTTTTACAAAGATGAAGCTTCTAGTGCTTGGAAAGGAATTTCTTGGAATTCTTTTTACCACCAAATTCAACAGGTATCAAAGGCTTTACTTAATTTTGGAATAAAAGAGCAAGATAATATTGGTGTTTTTGCCCAAAATATGACAGAATGGATAATTGCAGATCTTGGAATTATGGGAGTAAGAGCTGTTACAATTCCAATTTACGCAACCAACTCTCAAAAAGAAGTAGAATACGTTGTAAACGATGCAGAAATTAGTGTAATTTTTGTTGGTGATCAAGAAGAGTTTGATAAAGTAGAACAAATTACAGAAGAAAATAAATACTTAAAATTAATAGTTGCTTTAACCCCAACTGTTGATCTAAGAAATCATAAAAATGCCGTTTATTTTAGCGATTTTATAAATGCCGAATTCCCAAAAAGTATAGATACAGCATTAGAAAAACGTTATTTTGAATCTGAATTAACAGATTTAGCTAGTATTATTTATACTTCTGGAACTACGGGAGAGCCTAAAGGAGTAATGTTAGATCACAACAACTTTGCAGCTTCTTTAAAAGTACATGAAGCCGAGTTAGATGTAGATGAAAATGATGTTTCTTTAAGTTTTTTACCTTTAAGTCATATTTACGAACGTAGTTGGGTGTTTTTTTGCTTACAACAAGGAATACAAGTTTATTTTAACCAAGATCCTAAAAAAATAGCCGATACTTTAAAAGAGGTAAAGCCCACTTTAATGTGTACGGTTCCAAGAATTTTTGAGAAAATTTTTACAGCCATTCAAGAAAAAAGAAAAGAAGCTTCTCCTACTAAAATGAAATTAGCAAGTTGGGCTTTAGGGATTGGTAATAAATATCATAACAAATACCGTCGTTTTAATAAAAAAGTACCTTTACTGGTAAAGCTAAAATATAAAATTGCCGATAAATTAGTGTTAAGTAAATTACGTGATGTATTTGGTGGTAATATAAAATTTATGCCTTGTGGTGGTGCACCTTTAGGTCCAGATTTAGTTTCGTTTTTTCATTCATTTGCATTAAACATAAAATGTGGTTATGGTTTAACAGAAACCACGGCAACAGTTACGTTGTTTGGAGACCATTATTTCCAATTTAATTCTGCGGGAAAACCAATTATTGGCTCAGAGATTAAAATTGGTAATAATAACGAAGTTTTGGTAAAAGGACCAGGGGTTATGAAAGGGTATTATAAAAAACCAGAAGCAACCGCAGAAGTATTTGATGAAGATGGTTGGTTTAAAACAGGAGATGCTGGTAAAATTGATTCATATGGTAATTTAGTGATAACCGATAGAATTAAAGATTTAATGAAAACTTCTGGAGGAAAATACATTGCTCCTCAAAAATTAGAAACAGCTTTAATTAGCGATTCTTTTATTGAGCAAATTGCGGTTATTGGAGATCAACAAAAATATGTAACGGCTTTAGCAGTGCCAAGTTTTGAGAATATTAAAAAATATGCAGAAGAGCATAAAATTAGTTTTAAAGATATAGAAGATTTGATTAATAATAATCAAATTAAAACGATGTTCGAAAAACGTTTTGAAGAGTTACAAAAAGAATTTTCTAAGTTTGAAAAAATTAAGAAATTTACCTTATTACCAAAAGAATTTAGTATTGAAGCAGGAGAAATTACAGCTACCTTAAAACTAAAACGAAAAGTAATTCAAAAAAAATACAAAGAACTTATTGATAAAATGTATGCTGAATAAATATACATTTTGTCATTCCGAAGAATTATGGAATCTAATTGTGATGTATTGAAAAGATTTCTCAATCGTAAAAAAACTCATTTCGAAATGACAGTTGAATGTTTATTGTAGTGGTTAAGTGAAAACAAATTTTGTCATTCCGAAGAATTGAGGAATCTCATTGTGTAAAATTTTAGTTTGATTTCTCAATAGCTAAAACGCTTATTTCGAAATGACAGTATTGGATTTATTATGGTAATTATATGAAAGAACGTTTTGTCATTCCGAAGAATTGAGGAATCTCATTATGTGAAAATTTTAGTTTGATTTTTCAATCGCTAAAACGCTCATTTCGAAATGACAGTAGTTAGAAAACTCTAGCTACTGATAATTTTTATAACCAATTCTTTAGTCAATGGTTTACCGTTGGCTATTTTTTTGATGTTTTCAAACGTAAAAACAAAATCGCAACCATTCTTGTAATTAGAACAACCATAAGCAGTTTTTCCTTTTAAAATACTACCTTTTTTACATTTTGGGCAAATAATTTTATCACTTTCATTACGAGGAGTTTTCGACGAAGTAATCTCATTATTATTAACAGATTGCTTCGTTTCACTCGCAATGACAGTTTGTTTTGGCTCTAATTTTAAAGTAAAATTATCATCAAAACGTATCAAACCTTCAATTGTACCTGCACCTGTTGTAAAACCTTTTAAATTGGTTGTACAGCCCTTATCTATCAATCGTATCAATTGATTTTCAGAAACTTTCTTTCCGTAGATTTCAAAAGGAATTTTTAAATCGCAATTATTTTTATATTCAGAACACCCAAATGCAGAAGAACCTTTTAAAATAGTTCCTTTTTTACATTTAGGACATGTTTTTCCGGCAACTTGTTTTTTTGTTATTGCTTTTTTAGGTTTTGGAATAGCAGATTGCTTGGTTCCATTAGCAGCGACAGTTGAGTTCGAAGAAATTCTTTTTTTAGAAGTGTTAGAACGTACTTCATACACCAATTCATCTACCATTTTCTTCATATTATTTATAAAGGTCCCGGCATTAAATTCTCCTCGTTCAATTTCTTTTAAACGTTTTTCCCAACGACCAGTTAACTCCGCAGACTTTAATAATTCATTGTCAATAATATTAATTAAATCAATTCCGGTTTGGGTTGGTAAAACTAATTTCTTTTTACGCTCAATATATTTTCTTCGGAATAAAGTTTCTATAATACTTGCCCTTGTAGATGGTCTTCCAATTCCGTTTTCTTTCATCAACTCACGCATTTCATCATCATCTACTTGTTTACCTGCGGTTTCCATGGCACGTAATAAACTAGCTTCTGTAAAATTTCTTGGTGGTTTGGTTTCCTTTTCTAAAAACGAAGGTTCGTGCGTACCTTTTTCTCCTTTCACAAAAGAAGGTAAGGTCATTTGCTCGTTTAATTCCTTTTTAATTTTGCTTTCTTTCGTTTCAAAAGCAACACGCCAACCTTTGGTTAAAATTTCTTTTCCGCTAGTTTTAAAAGGAACATCTGCAGCTTTACCAATTACTGAAGTATTAGAAACATCAGAATCGGGATAAAAAACCCCAATAAATCTTCGGGTAATAATATCATAGACTTGTTGTTGGTTGTATTGTAAATTTCCTTGAATTCCGGTAGGTATAATAGCGTGGTGATCGGTTACTTTTTTATCATCAAAAACACGTTTCGATTTCTTTATTTTACTTCCTAAAAGAGGCTGAGTTAATGCACTATAATTAGTTAATTTCGATAAAATTCCTCCAATTTTTGGATACACATCATTGGGTAGAAAAGTAGTATCAACCCTTGGATATGTAACTACTTTCATCTCATATAACTTCTGAACCATTTTTAGTGTTTCATCAGCAGAAAATCCGAATTTATTATTACAATATACCTGTAAACCTGTTAAATCAAACAATTTAGGAGCGTATTCTTTTCCTTTCTTTTTGGTAACAGAAACAATTTCGAAATCTGATTCTTTTACTTTATTAGCTAAAACTTGTCCGTCTTCTTGTTTTAAAAAACGACCATCCTCATAATTAAAAAGCGTATTTCTATATGTGGTTTGTAATTCCCAATAAGGTTGTGGCTTAAAATTCTGAATTTCAACAAAACGATTGACCAACATGGCTAGAGTAGGAGTTTGGACTCTACCAACTGATAAAACTTGTTTAAATCCGCCAAATTTTACGGTGTATAAACGGGTTGCGTTTAAACCTAATAACCAATCACCAATAGCTCTAGAATATCCTGCATAATACAAGTTATCATATTTTTCTGCAGGTTTTAAATTATTAAAACCTTCTTTAATGGCTTCTTCTGTTAAGGATGAAATCCATAAGCGTTGTACTTCTCCCTTATAGCCACATTGGTTAATTACCCAACGTTGTATGAGTTCTCCTTCTGTTCCAGCATCCCCACAATTGATAACAACATCTGCTTTATCAAATAAGGATTTTACAATATTAAATTGTTTTCTAATTCCTGCGTCGCCTGTCACTTTGGTATCAAAACGCTCTGGAAGCATTGGTAAATTGTTCAAATCCCAACTTTTCCAATGCGGTTTGTAATCTTTAGGCTCTAAAAGAGTACATAAATGTCCGAATGTATAAGTTACCGCATAACCATTTCCTTCGTAGTAGCCATCACGTTTTGTGTTGGCTCCTAGAATATTAGCAATTTCTCTTGCTACACTTGGTTTCTCGGCAATACAGACTTTCATATCTATTTTTTGGGAGTTCGAAATTAAGAAAATATATGGTAAGTTTTAATTAAAATTTTAAGTTAAACCATAACAGTAAGTTTTATTAACTACTTTATCTCTCATCATAACTTTACTATTAAAGTTTCTGGAAATATTTCTAATGATATCACTAAAATTGTCAGTTCCATCTTTCTTATCGTGATAAAATAGTTTAATAGAAGAACAATTGTCATTTTCAAAAAGAGTATTTAACAGAGTTCTATCAGAAATCCCACAGGAATGCCCAAAAATAAATATTTGATATTCTTCACTATTAATGAACTCTAAAAGTCTTTTATAATTATCAGATTCAAGATATTGTATTGATTTAATATTTTCTAGATATTCATTATTATTTAACTCTTCAATTGATTTATAGTCTTTATCAATTTCATCTCCAAATCCAAAGATGAAAGAACTTATTTCGGTATCATCTAAATTTCCATGAATATGTATTGTATCAGTAGGAATATGCTTTACGTCACTTTGAAAAGAAACTCTCTTTCCTGATGAATAAATAGAATCTATAGAAGTGTAGTTAAAGTTTAAAAACATAACCTCGTTTGGTCTTAAATCAAAGTAGTCAGAAGAATAATTAGATAACAAAAGTTCTTTTATTTCTTGTTGTGGATTCTTTTTGTCAATAATTTGAATTATCCTTTTTTCATATTCATCAAGGTTTTTTATATGGTCATAATATCCTTGTACAGATATAATACTTTTTTTCAAAGAATCATACTCTATTTTAGCTCTATTATTTAAAGAATCTTCTGAGAAATCTCTATAATTAAAAGTAGAATATATTTTATTAGAAATATCTTCTTGTGTTCTTAAAAGCTCTCTATCATCTTTCTCTTTAAAAAAATTGTGTTCAATTTTAATTAAATAATCTTTCAACAATTTTTTAATTTGATTAAAATCAAAATTTAATTTTGTAATATTTAATTTATTAGAATTTGAACTCTCGTCTTGATAAGATTTTTTTAACAAAATATAGTATTCGTTTTCTATATCAACCCAATTGTTTAAAGATGACTTATTTGTAATTTGTTTTAAAAATGAGTTTTTAAACCTAATTTCTGAACCAAAAGTATTAAGTCCTTTTTCTAAATCATTTAAAGTTTTTTCTTTAATAAAATTATCAGAAGGACAATTTTCTATAATTATTTCTTTATTTTCAAAAACGCGACCACCACCTGTTTTTTTTATTTCTTCAATAGTATTTAACCAATAATCATCTATGAAGTTATTATAACTTGTTTTTAAGCCGTGTGCTAAATCGAAGCCATTACCAATTAAAATTATTCTATTCATGAATTAATTGTTCTAAAACAGATTCATATGAAAACCTTTTTCCTTCATCTAGCTCCTTAATACCTTGTTTAATTTCAGCTCTTTGATGTTGATTCAATTCATCCCAAAAATCAATTTTTTCTGTTTTCTTAGTCATTTTATAAAGATAAGAATTTTACTTCACCAAAGCCAATTGAATTCTTTTTCTAACAACGTCAACTTCTAATACTTTTACAAGTATTTGCTGATTTAAAGAAACAATGGCATTGACGTCTTTTACAAAAGTATCTGATAAATTAGAAACGTGAATTAAACCACTTTCTTTAATTCCGATATCTACAAAACAACCAAAATTGGTGATGTTATTTACAATTCCGGGTAACGTTTGTCCGCTTATTAAATCTGTAATTGTTTTAATATTTTGATCAAAAGAAAACATTTTTGCTTTTTCTCGCGGATCAACTCCAGGTTTTTCTAATTCCTTAATAATATCTTCTAACGTAGGTAAACCAATGGTTTCAGAAATATAATTTTTTAAAGAAATCTGTTTAAGAAATTCTTTATTACCAATAAAATCACTTACTTTCTTTTTGTGTTCTTTCGCCATTTTATCAACCAACGCATAACTTTCTGGATGCACGCCAGAATCATCTAACGGATTCTTAGCATTTTTAATCCGTAAAAAACCTGCAGCTTGCTCAAATGCTTTTCCGCCTAAACGAGGCACTTTTTTAATGGAAGTTCTAGACGTAAAAGAACCGTTTTCGTTTCTATAATTCACAATGTTTTCTGCAATTTTTGGTCCAATTCCAGATACGTAACTCAATAAAGACTCACTTGCCGTATTGATATTTACACCAACCGTATTTACACAACTTTCTACAATCGTGTCTAAAGATTTTTTAAGTTTTGTTTGATCTACATCATGCTGATATTGCCCAACTCCAATCGATTTTGCGTCAATCTTTACCAATTCTGCCAAAGGATCTGCCAATCTTCTTCCAATAGAAACAGCACCACGCACAGTAACATCATAATTAGGGAACTCATCTCGTGCAATTTTAGAAGCCGAATAAATAGATGCGCCGGCTTCACTCACTACAAAAATTTCAATGTCGTTTTTAAACTGAATGTTCTTAACCAATTGTTCGGTTTCTCTTGATGCAGTTCCGTTTCCAATTGCAATGGCTTCAATTTTATAAGCATCGGCTAAAGAACTAATTTTATGAATAGCTTCTATAGATTTATTTTGTGGTGCATGCGGATAAATATTTTCATTATGCACTAAATCTCCTTGCCCATTTAAGCAAACCACTTTACAACCCGATCTAAAACCAGGATCGATTGCTAAAATTCGTTTTTCCCCCAAAGGAGCGCCTAATAATAATTGTTTTAAGTTTTTTGCAAAAACGGTAATTGCAGCTTCATCGGCCTTTTCTTTGGCAATAGATAGTGCTTCGTTAGCTAAAGATGGAAATAACAAACGTTTATAAGCATCAGCAATTGCCAATTGGAGTTGTGTTGAACATTCGTTTTGAGAACGAATAATTTTCTCTTCCATTTTTTGAAGCATTCTTTCTTTGTCAATTTCTATTTTAACTCGAATAAAACCTTCGTTTTCTGCTCTTAAAATAGCGAGTAATCTGTGTGATGGGATTCGCATTAAAGATTCGCTCCAATCAAAATAATCTTTAAATTTTTGCGCTTTTTCATCATCAGCTTTAGCTTTAATAATTTTAGATGAAATGGTAGAGTGACGCTCTAATTCTCTTCTAATATTATTTCTAATATCTGTACGTTCATTTATCCATTCTGCAATGATAAAACGCGCTCCTTCTAAAGCATCCTCAATAGTATCAACTTCGTTGGATGTGTATTTAGAAGCAGTATGTTCTAAATTATTAACACGCTGACTCATAATCATTTTTGCCAACGGTTCTAAACCTTGTATACGCGCTGTTTCTGCTTTTGTTTTACGCTTTTTCTTAAAAGGTAAATACAAATCTTCTAAAGCAATTAAGTTTCTAGAAGTAGTTACTTTTTGCTCTAATTCTGATGTTAAAACATTTTGTTCTTCTAAAGCTTTTAAAATGGCTTTTTTTCGTTTCTCTAAAGCCTCAAAGATTTCTTTAAACCTAACAATTTCTCCTATTTCTACTTCGTCTAAATTACCTGTCATTTCTTTTCTATATCTAGATATAAAAGGAATTGTAGCATCTTCATTTAACAATGAAATAGTGTTTTCTATAGATTTAGAAGAAAGTTGTGTTTGCTGAATTAAATATTGAAGTAATTGCATTTTTTAGTTGAATTTTATCAGAAAAAAGAAACCTCATAAAAATGAATTTATGAGGTTGTAAATATAGTTTTATTTTGTGTTTTGAGATGAAAAACTTCTCGATACAATTTTCTTCCTTTGTCAGAAAATCACTCGAAGTGACATTGCGTGATAATGTTTTAAGTTTGAGAATAAACAAACTGTCACTTTGAGTGAAATTCTTTTTTTAAGAATTTTGTATCGAGAAGTCTTTTTTAAAAAATCACTTTCTCAAAAGCCAATCTTTTTGCGTTGTAATTGGTGTAAATTATTCCACAATATTGATAACCTAATTTTTTGATTAAAGATTGCATTCCGATGTTTTCTTCATGTGTATCAATCTTTAAACTTTTTACGTTTTGTTCTAGTAGTTGTAAATGAAATTCATGAAACATAAATGTAGCCAACCCAAACTTTCTAAATTCTTTTTTAATTGCCATTCTATGTATAACTCCGTAGGCTTCCGTTTCATCAACAATCCAATTTCCATCAATAATTTTATAAGTGGATTCTGGGTTTGTGGTAAACATAGCGGTTGCTATCACTTGGTTTTCATCATTAACAACTACATAACTTTCTTTGTTTATAATGTCTTGTTCTACTTGAGCTGCATTTGGATATCCGTTTTGCCATTGATCAATATGTAAGGATGCTAAAAGTTCTTTTGCATCATTAATAATGGTCATAATTTCTGAAACGTCATCAATTTTAGAAAGTCTAATTTTCATCAATATAAAACTATATCATTTTAAAATCTAATAGTAATTCTCCATTAACAGAACACTGTAATTGATCTCCTTTAAAAATTTCTCCTTTACCTAGTGCTGGTGTTCCTGTAAAAATTAAATCTCCAGGTTGTAAGGTCATATATTTTGATATAAAAACAATAATATCAGCAAAATCGTTAATCATATATGCGGTATTACTTTTTTGTTTTTCTACACCATTTATTTTTAAATCGAAATCTATATCCCCTAAATTATAATCAGAAACCGGTTTAAAGCTAGAAATTGGTGCAGCACCATCAAAACCTTTGGCAAACTCCCAAGGATATTTACTTTCTCTTGCATCTTTTAAAATATCTGTTGCTGTATAGTCGATTCCTACAGCAATTTCAGAAATAAAAGAATTGGCATCTTCTTTTGCAATATTTTTTCCTTCTTTTCCTATTTTAATCACCAATTCAACCTCGTAAATTAATTCATTGGTAATGCTGCTTGGGTAGGCAACGTCACAATTAACAGCTAAACTAGATTCTGGTTTCGAAAATATAAATTTTTTCCCTTTCTTTTTTTCTTCAATATCTTTTAAATCAGTAACGTAGTTACTTCCTATTCCTAGAATTTTCATGTTTAATTTTGTTTTTATTCGTGTAAGTAAATATAAAAAAAAATCCACCAAAAAATATATTTTCTGGTGGATTTATCAGTTATAAAAATACGTTTTTTAAGCGTCTACTTTTTGATCTTTAGTTGTTTTTTTAGCGCTTTTTTCTTTAGAAAAATCTATAATTTCTTGGTTGTGTAAGATATCTTGTATTGTTTGTCTTTTTCTAATTAAATAATCTTTTCCTTTATGCACCATAACTTCTGCAGGTAAATAGCGCGAGTTGTAGTTAGATGCCATAGAAAAACAGTATGCACCAGCATTGTGAAAACATAAAATATCTTCTTCTGAAATTTCTGAAATTCTTCGGTTAGAAGCAAAAGTATCTGTTTCGCAAATATAACCTACCACAGAGTAATAACGATCTCTTCCTGTTGGATTAGAAATATTGGTAATATGGTGATAAGAATCGTACATCATTGGTCTTACCAAATGATTAAAACCAGAATCTACATGCGCAAATACCGTAGAAGTTGTTTGTTTTACAACGTTTACTTTAGCTAAAAACACACCCGCTTCAGAAACTAGAAACTTACCAGGTTCAAACATTAGTGTAATGTCTTTACCGTATTCTTTACAAAAACCATTAAAACGTTCAGAAAGTTGTACGCCTAATTGCTCAATATCTGTAGAAATATCACCTTCTTTATAAGGTACTTTAAATCCACTTCCAAAATCGATAAAATCGATATTTTCGAATTGTTTAGCCACATCAAACAAAATGTCAGAGGCACGTAAAAAAGTATCGATATCTAAAATATCAGAACCTGTGTGCATGTGTATTCCGTTAATGTTCATTCCTGTATTTTCTACTACACGTTTAATGTGTGGTACTTGGTGAATTGAAATACCAAATTTAGAATCGATATGACCTACAGAAATTTTAGAATTTCCACCCGCCATAATATGCGGATTGATACGCACACAAACAGGAATGTTAGGGTGTTTTTGTCCGAATTGTTCTAAAATATTAAGGTTGTCAATATTAATTTGAACGCCTAATTTTGCTACCGCTTCTATTTCCGATAAAGAAACTCCATTAGGTGTATAAATAATATCATGTGGTTCTATACCAGTTGTTAAGCACAATTGAACTTCTTGAAAAGAAACCGTATCTAAACCAGAACCTAAATTTTTAAAGAACTTTAAAATATTAATGTTAGAAAGTGCTTTTACAGCATAATTTAACTTTAAATTTTTAACGCTACTAAAAGCATTGGTTAATCGGTTGTATTGCGATTCTATTTTGTCTGTATCGTAAACATATAAAGGACTTCCGTATTTATTTGCTAACGCTATCAATTGAGTATTTTCCACTTTGTTTCATTTTATATGAGGCTTCAAAAGTACTAAAATTGTTGGGTAAACAATTACTTGTTTAAAAATATAACATATTGTTTTTTTCTGTGATTTTTACATTAAAAAGCTCGTTGAAATCCTGTTGATAACTAATTAACTTAGGTATTTTATTTTAGCGAGTTTAATGTTATTTTAGCGAGGCTTCAAACCTAACAACAGTAAGACATTTCATGAGTCAAGAAACAAAATATACCGAAGATAATATCAGGTCTTTAGACTGGAAAGAGCATATAAGAATGCGTCCAGGAATGTACATTGGTAAATTGGGAGATGGTTCTTCTGCAGATGATGGAATCTATATTCTTGTAAAAGAAGTTTTAGACAATTCTATCGATGAATATGTAATGGGCGCTGGTAAAACCATTGAAATTGCTATTCACGGAAGTAAAGTAACCGTAAGAGATTACGGACGTGGAATCCCTTTAGGGAAAGTTGTAGACGTGGTTTCTAAAATGAATACGGGTGGTAAATACGACTCTAAAGCGTTTAAAAAATCGGTTGGGTTAAATGGTGTGGGTACAAAAGCAGTAAATGCACTTTCTTCTTTTTTTAGAGTAGAATCTTCACGTGAAGGGAAGTCTGCTTCTGCAGAATTTAGCAAAGGAAACTTAGAAAATCAAGAGTTCTTAGAAGAATCATCTAGACGTAAAGGAACAAAAGTTTCATTTATTCCGGATGAAGAAATTTTTAAGAAATACAAATTCAGAAATGAATATGTAGCAAAAATGTTAAAGAATTATGTCTATTTAAACCCAGGTTTAACCATCATTTTTAACGGAGAAAAGTTTTTTTCTAAAAACGGATTAAAAGATTTATTGGAAGATAATAACAATATAGACGATATGTTGTATCCAATAATTCACCTAAAAGGCGATGATATAGAAGTTGCCATAACACATAGTAAAACGCAATATTCAGAAGAATATCATTCTTTTGTAAATGGGCAACATACCACACAAGGAGGTACGCATCAATCTGCCTTTAGAGAAGCAATTGTAAAAACAATTAGAGAGTTTTACGGTAAAGCTTTTGAAGCTTCAGACATTCGTAAATCTATTATTTCTGCCGTTGCAATTAAGGTGATGGAACCTGTTTTTGAGAGTCAAACAAAAACAAAATTAGGTTCTACAGATATGGGAGGAGACTTACCAACGGTAAGAACTTATATTAATGATTTCTTAAAAACAAAGCTAGATAATTACCTGCATAGAAATACCGATGTTGCAGATGCACTTCATAGAAAAATTGTTCAGGCAGAGAAAGAACGAAAAGAACTTTCTGGTATTCGAAAATTAGCAAAAGACAGAGCAAAAAAATCTAGTTTACACAATAAAAAATTACGCGATTGTAGAATTCATTTAGGCGATACAAAAAAAGAAGCATATTTAGAATCTACTTTATTTATTACAGAGGGAGACTCTGCTTCTGGTTCTATCACAAAATCTAGAAATGTTAATACACAAGCCGTTTTTAGTTTAAAAGGAAAGCCTTTAAATTCTTACGGATTAAGTAAGAAAATTGTGTATGAAAATGAAGAGTTTAACTTATTGCAAGCAGCTTTAAATATAGAAGATGGTTTAGAAGATTTGCGTTATAACAATATTGTAATTGCAACCGATGCCGATGTAGATGGTATGCACATCCGTTTATTGTTAATTACATTTTTTCTACAATTTTTTCCTGAGTTGATAAAAGAAGGGCATTTATATATTTTAGAAACCCCGTTATTTAGGGTTCGTAATAAAAAACAAACGTTTTATTGTTATTCTGATGATGAAAAACGAGAAGCAATTGATAAATTAAGAGGAAAACCAGAGATAACACGATTTAAAGGTTTGGGAGAGATTTCTCCCAACGAATTTGTGCATTTTATTGGAAATGACATTCGATTAGATCCGGTTATGTTAGATAAAGAAATGTCTATTGAGCAAATGTTAGAGTTTTATATGGGTAAAAATACTCCAGACAGACAAAAGTTTATTATAGATAATTTAAAGGTTGAATTGGATTATGTAGAGGAAGATGAAATTTAGTAAAAAACAAATTAAGAACATTTTTACCGGAATTTTTGCGTTGCTTTTATTGTTTTGGTTGTTTCAAATAGATTGGAATAATATGTCTAGCAAATCTAATTCAGGAGCATTCTTTGGCGTTTTATCGGGTGCATTGTTTATAATTTCTATGCAAATTAAAGATAAAGAACCCAAGGAGTAAGCATGAAAACAAGAGGAACCAATTTGGCACCTCAAGTTGTGGAGGAAATATATATTTATATGTAATCTTTACAGAACAAGGAGTTGCAATGTTATGGAGTGTTTTAAATAGTGATAGAGCGATTGCTGTAAATATTAAAATGATCTGGATTTTACCAAAAAGCGAGAATTATTAAGTAATAATTTAAGTTTACGATTGGAAATTGAGAAGATTAAAAAGAAAGTAACCAACAATAAAAGAGAATATATAGAATTAGTTTTTTCTTATTAAATGTCATTACGAGGAACGAAACAATTTCTTTAATAAAATTGAGATGGTCACAGAAAGTGAAAAACTTTTCTCAAAATGAAAAAACAGAAAGAACAAAAATTGGGTATCAAATAGATAAAGGTAAAAGCAAATAGTTTGCAAGTATGCCTGCGTTAGGGATTGAAGTGAAAATCCTTTTTTTTGTTTAAAGTATCATTGCGAGGAACGAAGCAATCTTTTTATTAAATTGAGATTGCCATAGGTAGTAAAAAAAAAATCTTAACAATGACTGATACAAAAAAAAGATTGTAGCGTAAAGCCCGACCTTTTTAGGGAACGCCCAAAATATAGAAATACACAGTTAAACGATTAAACAATTAAACGTTTAAAAAGAATGAGTGAAGATATAAACGAACACGAAGAAGAATTAACGAATCAGCATGAAGAATTAGATTCGCCCCAAGAAGAAACCATTACCAAGGTTACAGGAATGTACAAGGAGTGGTTTTTAGATTATGCTTCGTATGTAATTTTAGAAAGAGCGGTTCCGTCGTTAGAAGACGGATTAAAACCTGTGCAGCGTAGAATTATGCATTCTATGAAAGATTTAGATGATGGACGTTATAATAAGGTAGCGAATATTGTTGGTCATACAATGCAATATCACCCACATGGTGATGCTTCTATTGCAGATGCCATGGTGCAAATTGGTCAGAAAGAATTGCTGATTGATATGCAGGGTAACTGGGGTAATATTTTAACAGGAGATAGGGCTGCGGCTTCTCGTTATATAGAGGCTCGATTATCTAAATTTGCGTTGGATGTTGTTTTTAACCCGAAAACAACCGAGTGGAAAATGTCTTATGATGGACGTAGAAAAGAGCCGATAGATTTACCGGTAAAGTTTCCGTTATTGTTAGCGCAAGGTGCAGAAGGAATTGCGGTAGGTTTGTCTACTAAAATATTGCCACACAATTTTATAGAACTAATTGATGCTTCTATTAAATATTTAAAAGGGAGAAGTTTTAAGATTGTACCAGATTTTTTAACAGGTGGTATTGCAGATTTTACCCATTATAATGATGGTAAAAGAGGGGGTAAAGTTCGTGTACGTGCTAAAATTTCTCAGTTAGATAAAAAAACGTTGGTGATTAACGAAATTCCGTTTTCTACCACCACCACAACTTTAATAGATAGTATCTTAAAAGCCAATGATAAAGGTAAAATTAAGATAAAAAAGATAGAAGATAATACGGCAGCAGAAGTAGAAATTTTAGTGCATTTACCACCAAATGTTTCTCCAGATAAGTCTATTGATGCATTGTATGCGTTTACCAATTGTGAAACTTCTATTTCTCCTTTAGCATGTACAATAGAAGACAATAAACCGGTTTTTGTTGGAGTTTCTGAAATGCTAAAACATTCTACAGATTTAACGGTAGAGTTGTTAAAGAAAGAACTAGAAATTCAGTTAAACGAATTAGAAGAACAGTGGCATTTTTCTTCTTTAGAACGTATTTTTATTGAAAATAGAATTTATCGTGATATTGAAGAAGAAGAAACTTGGGAAGGTGTAATAGAAGCTATTGATAAAGGTTTACAACCACACATAAAACATTTAAAACGTGCAATTACTGTAGATGATATTACGCGTTTAACAGAAATAAGAATTAAAAAAATATCTAAATTTGATATTGACAAAGCCAAACAATTTATAGAAAGTTTAGAAGATAAAATTGCAGTGGTTAAAGACCATTTAGCCAACTTAATAGACTTTGCAATAGATTATTTTAAACGATTAAAAGATACTTACGGAAAAGGAAAAGAACGTAAAACAGAAATAAGAATTTTTGATGATATTGTAGCATCAAAAGTGGCCATGAACAATGCAAAACTTTATGTAAATAGAGAAGAAGGTTTTATTGGAACTTCTTTAAAAAGAGATGAATTTGTAACCGATTGTTCGGACATTGATGATGTTATTATCTTTAGAAAAGACGGAGGAATGATGGTGTCTAAAGTAGATGCAAAGACCTTTGTTGGTAAAGATATTATACACGTTGCAATCTTTAAAAAGAAAGATAAAAGAACAGTGTATAATTACATGTATAGAGATGGTGCTAGAGGACCATCTTACATGAAACGTTTTAATGTTACTGCTGTTACAAGAGATAAAGAATACGATTTAACAAACGGAAATAAAGGTTCTATTGTTCATTATTTTAGTGCAAATTTAAACGGAGAAGCAGAAGTTGTTACTATTAATTTGCGCTCTGTGGGGAGTGTAAAAAAACTAAAATGGGATATCGATTTTGCCGATTTAGCTGTAAAAGGAAGAGCGGTTAGAGGAAATAGAATTACAAAATATGCAATTAAAAGTGTCGATTTTAAATCTGAAGGAGTTTCTACGTTAAAGCCACGTAAAATTTGGTTTGATGATGCTGTGCAACGTTTAAATGTTGATGAAAGAGGCGAGTTGTTAGGAGAATTTAGAGCAGAAGATAAATTATTGATTATTACACAAAGTGGAAAAGCAAAAGCGGTAAAACCAAATTTAGCGATGCATTTTGAAGATGATATGATTGTGTTAGAAAAATGGAAACCTAACAAACCCATTTCTGCTATATATTTTGATGGAGAAAAAGAACGTTATTATGTAAAACGCTTTTTAATAGAAACACCAGAAAAAGAAGAAGAATTTATTTCTGATCATGCTAAAAGTCAGTTAGAAATTGTTGCCACAGATTATAGACCTATAGCAGAAGTAGTTTATTCTAAACGAAGTTTAGAGAATGAAGAAGTTAATTTTGAAGAATTTATAGCGGTTAAAGGGATAAAAGCACAAGGAAATCAATTAACAACAGAAAAAATAAAACAAGTTAATTTATTAGAACCTTTACCTTTTGAAGAGCCAGAAGAAAAAACATCTGAAGAAATAGAGGTGGTAGATGAAGAAGTTATAGAAGATGAATTGCCAATTGAGGTGCCAGAAACAGAAACTAAAAAACCTGTATTAGAAGAACTTTCTGCAGAAGAAAAAGCAAAAATTGCTTTGCAAAAATCGATAGCAAGAAAAAAAGCCGAACAGAAGAAAATAGATGATGAAAATCAAACGAAACTATTCTAAAAAATGAAAAAAATTTATTTGCTATTAGCTGTTTTCGGTATTTGTTATACGTGGTATTATAATATTCAATATTTTCAAACAGCAGATACCCCTTCTTTAATAAATTTTTTTAAAGATGCACAAAGTAATTTTGCGGGCAAATCTTTTGGAGCAGATTTAACGGTGGTAGTATTTACTTTTTTTGTTTTTATGATTTCTGAATCTAAGAGACTAAATATAAAATATTGGTATGTTTTAATTCCACTCACTTTTTTAATAGCAATAGCATTTACGTTACCATTATTTTTATATATGCGAGAAAATAGATTGGATAAATTAAAACCTGTTGTATGACAAAGATTGGTTTAATAGGAGGTATTACACCTGAATCTACCATTTTATATTACCGAATTTTAAATCAACTAAATGCTAATAATTTAGGGAAATCTCATTCTGCTAAAGTTATTATAAATTCTTTTGATTTTGGACAAATAGCTAAACTTCAAAAAGAAGGAAGATGGGATTTGTTAGATGAATTAATGGCAGAAGCAGGAAAAAGTTTAGAAAAAGCTGGGGCAAGTTGTATTTTAATTTGTGCTAATACTATGCATTTGTGCATTGATGCCGTTAAAAAAGTAGTTACTATTCCGGTGATACATATTGCAGAAGCAACTTCTAAAAGGATCCTAGAACAAAAGGTAAAAAAGGTAGCTTTATTAGGAACAAAATATACCATGGAAAAAGACTTTTTTATTGATGGTTTAAGTTCTTTTGGTATTGAAACTATGATTCCCGCTGAGGATGAAAGAGAAATAATTCATCAAGTAATTTATGACGAACTTTCTGTTGGAAATATCAATCCTGTCTCAAAAAAAGCGTACCTGAAGATTATTAATAGATTGATAGAAAATGGGGCAGAAGGTATTATTTTAGGTTGTACAGAAATTCCATTGTTAATTGAGCAAGAAGATGTTTTGGTACCTGTTTTTGATACAGCTACAATTCATGCCACAGCAGCTTTTAATTTTGCTATTAGAAATCAACAACAACAACAACAACAACAACAACAACAACAGCAGTAACATTTTGTATGAAGTTTAGATTACTTATTATTTTCTTATTTTTTGTTGGCACTACATTTTCTCAATCAGATATTTACTATTTTAAAGATTTAAACAGCACTTTAACCTATAAGGATATTGGTAAGGAAAAATTTAAACTTTTAAATAAAGAAATTTTAGAAGAAAAATCAAATGCTACTTTTTGGTTTAAAATACCGGCAAATGAAACAGATGTAAATTATGTTTTTAGAATAAATAGTATAAGAACAAATAATGTGCATGCATATCAAAATTTAAAAGAAATTAATAAATTAAATAATCAACGGTATGTTTCCTTTAAGTTTTCAAGAAAGTATCCTACCTATATAAAAGTAAATTCTAATTTTAGTTCTTATTTTCCTGTAGAGCTAAAAACAGAGGATGCTTCTTTATTTAAAGAAAAGTTAGTACTATTATTAAATGGTTTTTATTATGGTGCTGCTTTTTTAGTGATACTTTTTAGTTTGAGTTATTTTTATTTTTTTAAAGACATTGCATTTCTGTATCATGCTTTTTTACTAACCTGTATTTCTTTTAGTTTTGTAATATTTGATGGTTCTTTGCATTTATTTAATGTTGATGAAAAAGATATTGAGTTTTTAGTTTTATTAGATTATATTTTACTAAGTTTTAGTTCGTTAAAGTTTGGAAATAGTTTTTTGATGTTAGATAAATATTTTCCGAAGGCTAAAAAATATACGCTTATTTTATTTTTAAATATTGTTTTGTTTGTAGTGTTATTTTATTTTTCTAAAATAAACCTACTTTATACTATAGTAAGTATTACTACACTAATATTTTTATTTTTTTATTGGTTTTTGGGGGTCTTACTTTTTAGAAAAAATAAACACACTAAACTTTTTGTGTTTTCATATGTATTCTTATTATTTAGTGGTTTAGACTTTTTTGTATTAAAAAACTTTGGAATTTCATTTTTTGAAAGCAATCCATCTAATTTAAAAATTGGAGGTTTTTTACAAATTATAGTATTATCATATGCTGTATTGTATAGAGAAAAAGATTTAAGGAAATATAATTTTTACATGAAGAATGAGATTATAAAATACTCTAAAAAAATAAAGCAACTTACCACACAAGAAGAAGAAGAAAATCCTTTAAAAGAAAACTTAGAAAACTTAAGTATTAGAGAGCGAGAAATTTTTGATTTAATTGTATCTGGTAAATCCAATAAAGTAATAGCTAGTGAAATTCATGTCTCTGTAAATACGGTTAAATTTCATGTAAAAAATATATATGGAAAATTAGAGATAAAAAGTAGAAAAGAAGCTCTAACTATAGAAAACACTATTAAAAAATAGTGCTTACAGCTAGTACTACCCTATAAACTACCCAAATACTACCCATTAAATTGTTTAAAATTATTGCTAATTGTAGTATTTTTGAACAGAATTTATTATCCCCCAAAATAAATGTATATAAGGCCTTCTATAGAAATATAGAAGGTTTTTTTATTTCCGTTTTTATTAAAAAGTTAATTAAATTATTAATAGCTTTTACTAATAAAAGGAGTTTCTTTAAACCCTGTTATTTTATTGATTAGAATTGTGGCTGTAAAAAAATAGTTGCAAAGTAAATTCGCAAATTTGGGTAAAATATCTGCAACTTCTATTTTTTCTTTATTATGAATAATTACCATTAATCTAATTGCTCTTTTTGAAAGGGAAGAACATTGATTTAAAATCCCTACGGGAGATGTTCCTCCTGGTAAAACAAAACCAGAAATGTCATCTTTCACAATTATTTTCATATTTCTGTAATATGCTAACAATTGCTGATGATTGTTTTCTGTGATGGCCAATTTACCTCTTATAGAACCATTAAGATGATAGCAAAGTGGTAATAACCAATTAAGTTCCTGTGCTAAGTTTTCTAACTCTTTGTTATTGGAATACTCTAATTTTAATTTAGAAAGTTCATCAATAGCCCAAGCAACCATACGCGTAAGTTGGTCTGTTTCTATTTCGTAATCACAAAGTGATGATTCTTCGTACATAAAAGGGTAACAAAGTTCATCAATGTTAGATTTTGGTCGCAGTTTTTTCATGAAAAAATATTATTTTAATTTTCTATAAAAAGTAAATTGATACTCTTTAAGTACTTCTGGATGTACTATTTTAATTAAATCTTTTAATACTAAATCTGGTCTAGTAGGTGCCAATTCATAATAAATAATACCACCTGTTTTACCTTTTAAACTTGTTGGAGTGTAGATTTTATCATTTTTAAAAGCATCGAATTCTGTATACAAAGAATTACTTTTTATCATTTGTTCTTTAGAGGTAAAATGAGCAGGAGCAATCCAAAATTCAGCATTTAGTCCTTTCTCAAAAACACTCTCAAAACTTAAAGATAAACTTCCTTTTCCTTTAGTGTTTTTCCAGAGATAATCTAAATTAGCATCTTTAAAAAAAGTAGCAACAAAGCTTTCTCCTGCAGGTAAGTTCCAAATATCTTTACTCATAATAGCACCAGAAAGAATAGTTGGTTTTTTATTAGATTTTAAAGCAATTTTTTTTGCATCTAAATAATTGCTTTCTATAACTTTAAAAATACTGTCTGCTTGTTTTTCTTTGTCAAATAGAACGCCAAAAAATTTAATCCATTCAGCTCTTCCTAAAGGAGATTCTTCTAGCCAATCTCCATTATAAATTACATTTATGCCTGCCTTTTTAATGGTTGTTAAACTTTTGTCTGCCGAAGAAACACTATAACCCACCACTAATTCTGGTTGTAGATCTAATAAAATTTCTGTGTTTAAAGAGGTTTCTTTCCCTATTTCAGCTATTTTGCCAGCATCAATTAATTTTCTTGTTTTTTGTGATGAAATAAATTTTGCATACGGAAAACCTACAATGCTCGTTTCTTTATTTAACAACTCTACCATAGGTATATGAGTTGTTGAAGTCACCACAATTTTTTGAATAGGAGTGTAGATGGCATTTTTAGAGCTTACTTTTGGGTCACTTTTTTTTATTATACGATATTCAGTAACTTCTTTAGAGTTTTGGTATGCAGACTTTATAATGAGCTTTTTAATACCATTATCCTCTACAATATCAAACCCTTTGGCATATTTAACAGGACTTTCAGCTGTTGTTTTTTCATCAACTTTTACAACTTCTTTTTTACAAGAAATAGCAATGAACAAGAAACATATGGCCGAAATTAATTTTAATTTTTTCATGAAGAATACACTTGGTTTTCTTGTTCTTGAACACGGATAAAAGTGGTTCTTTTGGTTAATTCTTTTAATCTGCTAGCACCAACATAGGTACATGTAGATCTTATTCCTCCTAAAATATCTATAATGGTTGCTGCTACATTTCCTCTATAAGGAACTTCAACAGTTTTACCTTCAGAAGCTCTATAATTTGCAACACCACCAACATGTTTATTCATGGCTGTGGTTGAGCTCATTCCGTAAAAAGCTTTAAATTTTTCTCCATTTTTTTCAATTAATTCACCACCACTTTCCTCATGACCTGCAAGCATACCTCCTAACATTACAAAATCTGCACTACCACCAAAAGCTTTAGAAAGGTCTCCAGGAATTTTACAACCTCCATCAGAAATAATTTGCCCACCCATACCATGAGCAGCATCTGCACATTCTATAATTGCAGATAATTGAGGATAACCAACACCTGTTTTTACACGAGTTGTGCAAACCGAACCCGGACCAATACCTACTTTTATAATATCTGCGCCAGCTAAAAGTAATTCTTCTACCATTTCACCTGTAACAACATTACCTGCAATAATTACTTTATTAGGATGATTTTTGCGCATTTTTTGTACAAAGTTTACAAAGTGTTCAGAGTATCCGTTGGCAACATCTACACAAATAAAGTTTATTTGTGGAAATTTAGTTAAAATCTGTTTTACTTTTTCAGAATCTTCTTTTCCTGTACCAGTACTAACAGCTATGTTTTTTAATAGTTTAGCATCTGCGTTGGTAGCAAAATCAGTCCATTCTTCTAATGAATAATGTTTATGAATTGCTGTAAAAAGTCCGTGTTTAGAGAGTGCTTTTGCCATTTCAAAAGTACCAACAGTATCCATATTAGCGGCCATAATTGGTATTCCTTTCCAAACAACATCACTATGTAAAAAAGTAAATTCTCTTTCTAAGCTTACTTGCGAACGCGATTTTAAGGTAGATCGTTTAGGACGAATCATTACATCTTTAAAACCTAATTTTAATTCATTTTCTATTCTCATCTCTATCAAAATTATTAAGTGATAAAGGTATTAAATTTGAAAGTGAATTTATTAGATTCTTTATAAGAAAGAATGTGTAAAATTTATTGAACATCAAATTAAAAGAATATTTCTATGAACTTGTTGTGTATTTTAAGCTTTTTTAACTCTAAAATGTCAGTTCGAGTGATTTTAAGCTGCTAAAAATTGTATCGAGAACAATTTAATAACTTAAAATAGGTATTCTTGGTACAAATTCTATGCATTGTAATCGTTAAATTTGCTAGAATTGACAGATTTTTATCAAAATGCACAACAATTTTTATGAACTTAAAAGAATTAAGAAACCTTAATTAATGACGTTTATTTTTTTATTCCATTTTTTGAAAGAAAGTTAAACTATAGTTTGGTAACAAGTCTGAATTTGTAATTTTAATTATATCTTTTAAAACTAAATCTGGCCTTGTAGGTGCTTTTTCAAAGTAAATAAGTCCGCCAGTTGCTCCTTTATTATTTGCGTATGTGTAAATATTTCCCTTTTTAAAAGCAGAAAAAGAGTTGTATTTTTGGTTAGAAGTTAACATATCTGCTCTGTTTTCAAATAAACCACAACCTATCCAAAAATCGGCAGCTAGCCCCTTGTCTAAAACACTTTCTATACTTAACGCTAAGCTACCTGTTCCTTTGGTGTTTTGCCATAAAAAGTTGGTGTTGGCATCTTTAAAATAGGTGGCAATAAAACTGTCTCCTGCAGGCATATACCAAAGGTCCTTAAATAAGCTACCAGATATAATTGTTGGAATTTTATTTGCTTTTAAAGCAATTTTTTTAACAGATAAATAATTTGTTTCAATAACGTTAAAAATACTATCGGCTTCTTTTTCTTTATTAAATAGTACACCAAAAAACTTTATCCACTCAGCACGTCCTAAAGGAGTTTCTTCTAGCCAATCTCCATTATAAATAACAGGTATGCCGTTTCTTTGAATTGTTTTATATGTTTTGTTATTGCCATTTAAACCAAAACCAATTACCAGCTCAGGAGCCAGTTCTATAAGTCGTTCTGTATTCATGGTTTGCTCACTTCCTAATTCTATTACATGACCAGCATCAATACGTTTTCTTGTTTTTATGGATGAAATAAATTTTGTTTGAGGAAACCCAATTAAAAAATTTTCGGCACCAATTTCTTCTAACATTGGTATGTGTGTAGTACTTGTTACCACAATATTTTTAACAGGTACTTTTAACTCGTTTGTACTAAGGTTGGTTTTGTTACCTAAAATATATGTAAACTGTGTTTTTGCGTTTTGATAGGGTTGCTTTATAATTAATTTCTTTTGATTGCCTGTTGTAATAATGTCGAATCCTTTGGCGTATTTAATGTTGGTTTTTACTGGGGTTTTAACAGGTTTAATGGGTTTATTTTTCTGACAAGAAATAAAAAAAACACTAATTATTAAGAGAGGTAAAAGGTGTTTCATTTTAATAGTTTAGTTTTAAAACTTGTGCATATTGTAATTTTAAATCAAAAGACTTTTCTAAAGGTGTTTTATGAATAAAAGAATACAAGCTTCTCATAACTCCTGCATGGGTTACAATAACAACTTTTTTAAATTCTTTTTTTGCTATTTCTAATAAGAAATTGGTAGTTCTGGCATGTAAATCTAAATACGATTCACCATTTGTAACAGCAACCTTTACAAAGTCATTCATCCAGATATCTAAGGCTTCTTGGTTGATGTCGTTCCAGTTTTGTAATTCCCAATCTCCAAAATCTAATTCTTTTAAGCGATCATCAAAAAGAATAGTATTTGATAACTTTTCTGCCAATTTTTGACATCTTTTTAGCGGACTACTATAATATACAGTTTCTGCATCTTTTATAGAAACATCTGTTAAAATAGGTTTTATTTCTTCTAAAAAAGTATCGGTAACATCAATATCTGATTGCCCGTAGCAAATTCCTTTGGCTATTTTGGGCGTGGTGTGTCTAATTAATATAATTTCCATAAAACAAGTATAAAAAGATAAAAAACAACTTCTGCCACTTGTTGCAAAGCACCCGCGCAATCTCCTGTTTGACCTCCAATCCATTTTTTAAAAAAACGAGCTAAATACCAATAGGTTATTAATAGTGGAATAAGGCTTAGGAATACCCAATAATTTTTAAAAAAGAAAAGAGGTAAAACTCCAAAAATAAAAGAAATCACTAAAGATTTTGTACTCATTTGTGTGGTTGTTGGCTTTATTTTTGAGCTATCAATATCTCTAACATACGGATGCGTGTAGAGTAGGATAGTAGCTGTAAAACGACTAATAGCATGACCAGAAATAATAAGTAAAGGAATATTTATGTGTGCTACACTGAGTGTTTGTATTGCAGAAAACTTTAAAATAAGAATAGAAAACAATCCTATAACACCAAAAGTTCCTAATCTAGAATCTTTCATGATTAGTAATATTTTTTCTTTAGTCCAACCACCACCAAAACCATCGCAACTATCTGCAAAACCATCTTCATGAAAAGCTCCTGTAGTCCAAATAGAAGCAATCATACTTAAAATAATGGCAATTTCTGGGGTAAAAATAAAAGTAGCTAAGTAGTAAATAAGGGCCGCAATAGCGCCTACTAAAATACCCACTAAAGAAAAGTAACGGTTACTTTTATTCAGCATTTCAGACGAATGGCCCACCCATTTAGGGCATGGTATTCTTGTAAAAAATAAAATGGCAGTTAAAAAATAATGAAATTCTTTTTTCATAGGTTTAAGCTTCGCTTACATTGGCACTTTCAAAAGTTGCCATTTCGTTTAAAAACAGTGTTGCAGATTGTATAATTGGCAGTGCAACAGCAGCTCCAGTACCTTCTCCTAAGCGTAAACCTAAATTTAAAATAGGTTTTACCTTTAAAAAATCTAATATTTTTTGATGACCTTGTTCTCCAGACGAATGTGTAAAAATACAGTAGTCTAAAACATTTTTATCGATAGCATTTGCGGCTAATAATGCTGATGTTACAATAAAACCATCAATTAAAATTGTCATTTTTAAAGCGGCAGCTTCTAAAATAGCACCTGCCATCATTACAATTTCGAAACCACCAAAAGTAGCGAGTGCCTCTGTTGGCGAGTCTATATTTTTAATATGCTTTTGGTATACTTCTGTTAAAACATTCTTTTTTTGTTGCAATCCTTCATTGTCTAAACCAGTTCCTTTACCAACACAGTTTTCAATACCAATTTTTGTAAAATAACTCATTAAAAGTGCAGCAGAAGAAGTGTTACCAATGCCCATTTCTCCAAAACCAATGGTGTTGCATTTATTTTGAAATAAATTGTTTACAATTTCTTTTCCTTTTTCTAAAGCAGCTTTACATTGTAATGTTGTCATGGCTTTTTCTAAAGAAAAATCTTTGGTTCCTTTTGCAATTTTAGCAGAAATTAATTCTTTATTTTCATCGAAATTGGCATTTACACCAGCATCAACAATTTTTAGGTTGATTTTATTTTGTTTGCAAAAAACATTAATTGCTGCGCCTCCGTTTAAGAAATTAAACACCATTTGTTGTGTTACTTCTTGTGGATATGGACTTACTTTTTTTGATTTTGTTATTCCATGATCACCAGCAAAAACAACAATACTTGGTGCTGTAATTTTTGGTGTTAACGTGTTTTGAATACGACCTATTTTAATGGCAATATTTTCTAACATACCTAAAGAACCTATAGGTTTTGTTTTAAAGTCGATTTTTCTTTGAAGTGCTGTTTCAATCTCTTTAGAAAGTGCAGTTATTTTTGACATTTTGTTTTATTTTAGTTTTAAAGGCAGTCCAGAAACCATAAAAGTAGCCTTGTCAGCTTTTTTAGCAATAAATTGATTTACCCATCCTTGTAGTTCTGTAAATTTTCTTCCAGATTCTGTGGTAGCATGTAATCCCATACCAATCTCGTTAGAAATAATGATAATGTGAGCATCAATTTCTACCAGTTTTTCTATTTGTTGTTTGGCTAATTTTAAAGATTCTTTTACGTCGTATTTTGTGTCAACATAAAAATTTGTCAACCATAAAGTAACACAGTCAATAACAACTGTAGATTTATCAGGGATAACGGCACTAATATTTTTTTCCTCTTCAATGGTTGTCCAACGTTCATCTCTATCAGAAATATGTTTGTCTACCCTTGCTTTAAAATCTTTATCCCAAATTCTAGAAGTTGCCAAATAAAAAGGGTTTTTAGAAATGTCTTCCGCTATTTTTTGAGCATAACTACTTTTACCAGATCTTTCTCCTCCTGAGATATAATGAATCATAATTTAAAAAATATAAACACAAAGGTTAGAAACATTTTTTAATAAAGGAAAGAATATCTTTAATAGTATTCAAGTTTCTTTTTTTTTAAGAATGATTGTATTTTGTTTGATACCTGCTTTGGTAAATGGAATAAAATAGTTGTCTAAAAAATTACCTTTTATAGATTTTAAAATATCTAATGCATTAAACAAAAAAGTTTATAAAGTATAAGTATTGCAATACTTAAAAATAATTTACATTTGCTAAAAATTAAGGTTTTGTTCTTTCTGAGAACAAATTAAAAGGGAATTCGGTGAAAAACCGAAGCTGTTCCCGCAACTGTATGTTTGTTTCGAAACATTTTTTCGAAACCTCTTTTTTAGAGCTGTTATTAATTCTTTACCACTGACATTTTTGTTGGGAAGGTCTATAACAGGTAACAAGCCAGGAGACCTGCCTAATTTATAAAAATAAATACAAGCTTTCGGGATAAAGGTCAGGTTGTTATGAAGAATTATATTTTATCTTTTTTGTTTTTACTTTGTTGTGCTAACACTGCGTTTGCTCAAAAGGATACGATTATAAATAAGTTAAAAGAAATTGTTGTTATAGCAAAAAAAGAGCAAAAACATAAAATTCTTGGACTAAAAAAACTAAAAATAGTTACTAGTCAAATTATTAAAAACCCAATAAACCTTACTAATTTATTAAGATACAATAGCCCTATTTCTTTAAGAGATTATGGTAATGGAGGTGTAAGTACTGCTCGTTTTAGAGGTACTTCTGCATCGAACACAGCAGTATTATGGAATGGAATTTCTATCAACGCAGTAGGAAGTGGTCAAACAGATTTTAACTCTTTGTCTGCAAGTATTTCTGATGAAATTATAGTTAATAGTGGTGGAGGAAGTATCGATTATGGTTCTGGTGCTATTGGTGGTACTGTGCATTTAAATGATAATTTATCATTTAAAAAACATAAAGATTTTTATTTGTTTTCTTCTTACGGAAGTTTTAATACGACTTCTAATTTTTTTAAAGCCAATGTTGGAACAGGAAAATGGGCTGTAAAATTTGCTGCAACATTAAATTATTCTGATAATGATTATACATTTATTGATACTCGATATAAAAATAGTGACGGTAGTTTGTTGAAAAACGAAAATGGAGTTTATAAAAATTATGGCGTAAACTTTAGTTTAGGATATCAGTTCTCTAGTAAAAACAAACTGTATTTTTATACAACAGGTTATTATGGAGATCGTTTATTTTCTGATGGATTACCAAATCCTGCTGCAGGCAGCGAAAGAAATGAGGATTTTAATCAAAGGAATTTATTAAAATGGAAATACTCTTTTTCTAATTTTACACAAACCTTAAACGTGGCTTACTTAACACAAGAGTATCGATATTATGATGATAAAAATGCTACAGATTATGTTTTTGGAAAATCAAAAAATTATAACATCAATTATAATTTAAAATATCGTTTTTCTAATTATTTTAAAATGGAAACATCGTTAATTTATGATGAAAACAGAGGTACTACTAATGAGGTTTTTTCAAAAAAAAGAACATTGTTTGCAGGTATAGCTAAAGTTACTTTTAAGCCAACAGAGAAATTAACAACGGCAATTAACTTTAGAAAAGAGTCTAATTCAGATTTTGAAGTTCCATTATTAGTATCCGTTGCTGCAGAGCAGGAAATTACAGATAACTTAGCCTTAAAGGCAAATGTATCTACAAATTACAGGATACCAACTTTTAATGAGTTGTATTGGCCAGTTGTTGGTAATTTAGATTTAATACCAGAAGAATCTGTACAAGGAGAAATTGGTGCTTCTTTTAAGAAAAAAAATATAGCAATTACTACATCACTTTTTTATATTCATTTAAAGCATAAAATTTTATGGTTACCTACTGCAGCATCTAATTTATGGAGACCAAGAAATGTAGGTGATGTTACGCATAGCGGAGCGGAAACAGCTGTTAAATTATCTAAAAAAATTAATGAACATTCTTTTAATTTTTCTACGAATTATACGTTTACGTTAGCAAAAAATAAGGAAACAGATACGTTTTTACCTTATGCACCTAAGCATTTATTAAACTTTAATTTAGATTATGAGTATAAGAAAATCTCTTTTTTTATGCAGCATTTATATCAAAGTAAAGTGTATACAAATGAAATTAATTTAGATTTTTACTCCTTAGAATCTTTAAATGTTACCAATTTTGGTGGCGATTTTAAGGTGTTTGAAAATAAAAAGAATAAAATAAAAATAGGTTTTAAAGTAAATAATATATTTAATAATGTGTATTATTTTTCAAACTTACGTCCTATGCCTGGTAGAAATTACAATATTAATATAAACTATAAATTTTAATACAAATGAAGATTACAAAATCAATTTTTAAACTATTCATAATTAGTTTAGTTTTTACATCATGTTCTAATAATGACGAAGAATTTCCAGAAATTACAGGTAATTATAAAGACGGAATTATTGTAAGTGCAGAAGGAGGATTTGGTAATAAAGATGGTTCTATTTCTTATGTAAATGAAAATTTAAATAGATTAGCAACTAATTTTATCTATACGGGTGTTAATAATGCACAATTGGGTGGTTTAATTCAGTCTATATCTTTTACAGATACAGAAGCTTATATTATTTTAAATGATGTGAATACAATTGTTGTTGCAGATAGATATACTTTTGAAAAAATAACAGAAATTAATACAGGTTTAAATAATCCTAGATACATGGCAACTGCTAATGGTAAAGGATATATAACTAACTGGGGAAATCCTTCTGATACCACTGATGACTATTTAGGAGTAATAGATTTAGCGACAAATACAATAGAAAGTACAACGATTTCTTTAGACAATGGTGTAGAAAGAATTCTTGCAAAAGACAATAAATTATATGTTTCTCATAAAGGTGCATGGTCTTCTAATAATATTATTTCAATTGTAGATTTAGCAGCTAATAATACTGTTGAGAAAATTATTGTAAAAGATAACCCAGATGAATTAATTTTTGATGTTTCAGGGAATTTAATTGTATTATCTGAAGGGAAACCTTTAACTTATGGAGGTGCGCCAGATTATGCAGTGTTAACAAATACAACTTCTTCAATTTCATTTATCAACCTTAGTAATAATACAATAACAAAGGAGATTGAATTTAGTGATAATGAAAGAGCATCACAAATGTCTTATGTAAATGGAGAAATTTACTATTACATGGGATCAGAGCAAAAAGTATTTACTATTAATGAAAACGATACAACACTTGCTACAGATGGTATTGCTACAGGTAATATTTATGGTATGTCAGTTAAAGATAATAAGTTATTTACTACTAGTTATAGTTTTACTGCGCTAAGTAAATTAATAGTGACAGATTTATCTACAAAAGAAGTAGTATATAGCTCGCCTGTAGGTTTAGGAGCTTCTAAAATATATTTTAATTAATAAAGATCTTTTGAAAAAGGAAATTTAGTTAAAAACTCCTCTTAGAAAATTCTAAGAGGAGTTTTTTATTTATAACAGTTTTTTAACTTCATTCTTAATAAAGCTAACAGCTGTATCTGTTGGAGGTAGTGTTTTAGAATAGTAAACAATAACATTTTCTCTTAATTCATTTGCAGATTTTGAGGTTTCTGCTACTTGCCTTAATTTGTTAATAACAGTATTTTTAGCAGCTAATATGGCGGTCCAAGTATCATCAGAAATATAAATTTGTTGCACTAGGTTGTGTTCAAACTCTTGTTCTACATTGGCAATTAATAACTGTAAATAATCTTGTGTGTTTTCTGAAATTGGTTTTACTCTAACTAAAATTTTAACAGGATTAATACGCTCGCAAAATAACAACATACGCTCATAAGCCTGTAATTTTATAGGTAAAGTATCTTTGCTTTTTTGAGCTAGAATTTCCATTCTACTTTTAGGATTTTGTTTAGATATAAGCTTGTTAAACATATAATAGCTAACCAAACCTGTTACTGCAGCAGGTAAAATATACACAATACTTGCTATTAATTTTTCTTCCATAAATTAAAGTAAATTTAATAGATACAAATATAGAACTCCTAAAAAGATAGCAAAGCCAAAACTTAATAAAGTACCAATTAAAATGTATTCTGTAAGTTTTCTGTCTTTTGATGAAGTTAAATCTCCAAATCTAAAAACAGATTTTGCAGCTAATAAAAAACCAATAGCTTCCCAGTGGTTACTAATTACAAACGTAAATACAAACAAACGTTCTAGCATACCAATATAACGGCCTGCTTTTGCTAAAGATTCATCATTTTCTTTTTCACTTTCAGGATTCCATTGGGTAATTATAATTTTAATAACTATTGCCGAAACAAAAACAACTAACAGTAAAAATATAATTAATAATAAGATTTTATCTGTGATAAAATTTTCTATTGGTAAAGAAAAATCAACATAAAAAGACGTAGCAAAACCTAATGTAATTAGATGTAATACTTGATCTATAAAAAACCAAATTCGTTGGGTGTTTTTTGTTTGAAGATACAGTTTTAATAGATCTATTAAACAATGTGTACCTATTATGAACAGAAATGCTAGCCAATATTCTTGTAAGTTAAATTGAAGAACAAGTAATAGTAATAAGGCATGAATACCAATATGAAAGTATAGTTTTATAGATTTTATTTTCTTTTCTTCTTTGTTTTTTACCCATTTTTCTGATTGAAAAACAAAATCTCCTAAAATATGTGCCAATAAAAATTTTAAAAATAAAAGCATTTTACAGTTGTGTTTTCTGATGAATTAATTTTCTAAAGCGTTTTTCTAGTTTCATAATGGCATCAAAACCAGAACGTTTTTGTCTTTCGCTGACTCGTCCTTGAGTGATTCCTAAGATAGAGGCTATTTCTTTTTGAGTAATATTTTCAGACTCTAAAGACAGCTTAAAAACTTCTGCAGAATTTTTTGTCCAAGAATCCATTGTTAATAAAGCCAAATCAAAAGCAATATTTAATTCTTCATCAATTTCTTGCCAAGGTGTTTTTATAGCAATTGTTTGCTTTTTTAAATACGTATCAAATGCATAGCCAGAATTTATAAAAGCTTCGCCATTAGAGGCGGTAATTTCTGCCATATTAAATTCTTTTTTACCAATACCAATACCAATTCTTACATCAATATCTTCTGTAGATTTTAAGTGAGCTTTCAGCTTTAAAGCAGCATAAAATGCGTCTTCGCAATTCTTTATTTCTACCTGAAAGCTATCGCCTCTATAAACTTGCCAATATTTAGGTGATTCGCCAAAAGTAGCCAGCGTTTCTTTTAAGGTTTTTAACCAAAAATGATCGTCTTGTTTTCTAGAATCGATAATATCACCTGTTAAAATACTTGTCATTATTATTCTAAATTTTTAGCTAAGATATCATTTATTATCCTAAACAGCAAAATTATCTGTCTATGAGCAGATATTTTAAATTATCTGTCTATAAGCAGATATTTCTATTTATCTGCCTTTAAGCAGATATAATGATGATTCTAATAAATAATTTGTTGATAAAAAGGACGCTTCTTCTTTTTTAGAAACGAATAGTTTGGTTAATTTCACGTTTTTAAATTCTTTCAAAACAAACTATTGAGCACATATTTAGATTCTTTAAACGAAGCACAAAAACAAGCTGTCATTCAAAAAGATGGTCCCATGATTATTATTGCGGGTGCAGGTTCTGGTAAAACACGTGTATTAACCTACAGAATAGCGCATTTAATGCAGCAAGGTGTAGATTCTTTTAATATTTTATCACTTACATTTACCAATAAAGCGGCCAAAGAAATGAAGGCAAGAATTGCTGGAGTTGTTGGTAGTAGTGAAGCAAAAAACTTGTGGATGGGAACATTTCACTCCGTTTTTGCAAGAATTTTACGTACCGAAGCAGATAAGTTAGGTTTTCCAACCAATTTTACAATTTACGATTCGCAAGATTCTGTTCGTTTAATATCAGCAATTATTAAAGAGAAGAATTTAAATAAAGAACAATACAAACCAAAGCAAATTTTAGGAAGAATTTCTTCTTTTAAAAATAGTTTAATTACTGTTAAAGCCTATTTTAATAATGCCGATTTACAAGAGGCAGATTTACATGCAAGTAGGCCAGAGGTTGGTAATATTTATAGAGCATACGTAGATAGGTGTTTTAAAGCAGGTGCAATGGATTTTGATGATTTATTGTTAAGAACCAATGAATTATTGGCGCGTTTTCCAGAAACGTTGGCAAAATATCAAGATCGTTTTAGATATATTATGGTAGATGAGTATCAAGATACAAATCACTCTCAATATATCATTGTTAGAGCTTTGGCAGATAAATTTGGTAATATTTGTGTTGTTGGAGACGATTCTCAAAGTATCTATAGTTTTAGGGGCGCAAATATTCAGAATATCTTAAACTTTCAGAAAGATTATCCGGATGTAAAAACCTTTAAATTAGAACAAAATTACCGTTCTACAAGTAATATTGTAAACGCTGCGAACTCTGTAATCGAAAAAAATAAAACAAAATTAGATAAAGAAGTTTGGACCTCTAATGATCCTGGAGATGCCATAAATGTAATGCGCACAATTTCTGATGGTGAAGAAGGACGTTTTGTGGCGCAATCTATTTGGGAAAACCAAATGAATCATCAATTAACACCCGATGATTTTTGTGTTTTATATAGAACAAATTCACAATCTAGAGCCATTGAAGATGCGTTACGTAAAAAAGGAATTGACTATAAAATTTATGGTGGAATTTCTTTTTATCAAAGAAAAGAAATCAAAGATATTTTATCTTATTTACGTATTTTAATCAACCCAAATGATGAAGAAGCGTTAAAGAGGATTATTAATTATCCTGCTCGTGGAATTGGAGCAACCACTATAGATAGACTAACTATCGCTGCAAATCATTATAAAAAATCAATTTTTGATATTATAAAATATATTGATAAAATCGATTTAAAAATAAATGCCGGAACTAAAAATAAGCTTCGTAATTTTATGGATATGATGCAAAGTTTGCAAATAGAATCGCAAACAAAAAATGCATTTGAAATTGCAGAAACAGTTGTTAAAAAGACACAGTTAATTAAAGATTTAGAAAAAGACGGCACACCAGAAGCAGTTAGTAAAGTAGAAAATGTTCAAGAACTTTTAAACGGAATTAAAGATTTTATTACAGATAAAATTGAAGAAGGTGGAGACACTTCTTTAACTACTTTTTTAGAAGATGTGGCCTTGGCTACAGATTTTGATGCTAAAAAAGACGATGACAAACCATCGGTTTCTTTAATGACCATTCACCAATCTAAAGGATTAGAATATTTATACGTATATATTGTAGGCTTAGAAGAAAATTTATTTCCTTCTGCCATGAGTATGAATACACGAAGTGAGTTAGAAGAGGAGCGTAGGTTGTTTTATGTAGCAATAACAAGAGCCGAAAAAGTAGCCTATTTAAGTTATGCGCAAACTCGTTATAGATGGGGTAAATTGGTAGATGCAGAACCCAGTAGATTTTTAGAAGAAATAGATGATCAATATCTAAATTACATCACACCAAAAAGTACCAATCCAGCAATAAATAATTTTGTTGATAAGAGTATTTTTGATGATGCACCAAAAGGAATTCGTTTTCAAAAACCAATTCAGCGTAAAAAAATGGAGCGTGATTTGGTTAAAAAGAAAGAAATTATTATTCCTAAAAACTTAAAAAAAGTATCTCAAACAACTGCAAAAGCAAATTTATTTGATGGCAATATAGCCGTTGGTAATTTTGTAGAACACAATAGATTTGGTAGAGGGGAAGTAATTGCTTTAGAAGGAAATGGACCAAATAAGAAAGCAGAAATTAAATTTGGTACTGTTGGTAAGAAGAAATTATTATTACAATTTGCTAAATTAAAAGTGATTGGTTAAAAACATTCCTAAAACTAAAAATAAATTGTTATTTTGCAACATTAAATAACTACAAACTATAATTTTGTCAGTTCTAGTGTTTTCTTTTGATTAAAATGAAAAAGGAAAATGTATCGAGAACACTTCTCAAAAATAAATAAATGACATTCGATTTAGAGTACAATTCAGAAAGACCGTTAATGATAATACCAGAATACGGCAGACATATACAAAAATTAGTAGACCATTGCTTAGCATTAGAAACTAAAGAGGAACGCGATAAAATGGCAAGAGCTATTGTAGATGTTATGGGTAATTTACAACCACATTTACGTGATGTTCCAGATTTTAAACACAAACTTTGGGATCAGTTATATATTATGGCAGATTTTAAATTAGATGTAGAATCTCCATATCCACAACCATCAAAAGAAGAATTACAAGAAAAACCAGAAGGGTTGCCTTATCCAAAATCAGCATCTAGATATCGTTATTACGGTAACAATATTCAAACAATGATTGATATTGCTTTAAGTTGGGAAGAAGGAGAGAAAAAAGAAGCATTGGTGTTTACCATTGCAAATCACATGAAAAAGTGTTACCTAAACTGGAATAAAGATACCGTAGATGATGCTGTAATTTTTAAGCATCTATATGATTTATCTGATGGTAAATTAGATTTAAGAAATAGCGAAGAAGCACTTTCTGAAAGTAAAAACTTACTAAGAAAACCACGTACACAAGGGCAAGGTCAGAACAATTCTAAAACAGCTTACAAGAAGCCACAGCATAATAATCAGAATAAAAACAGAAAAAGATATTAGTATATGGCATCATTTAAAATTGAAGGCGGTCATAAATTAAGTGGAACCATTACTCCACAAGGAGCAAAAAACGAAGTGCTACAAATACTTTGTGCTGTTTTATTAACGCCAGAAAGAGTTGTAGTAAATAATGTTCCGGATATTATTGATGTCAATAAATTAATTTTTATTCTTGGAGAATTAGGCGTAAAGGTTGAGAAATTAAGTAGCAATTCTTACGCTTTTCAAGCGGATGAAATAAACTTAAAGTATTTAGAATCTGCAGACTTTAAAAGAGACGGAAGTTCTTTACGAGGGTCTATTATGATTGTTGGCCCACTTTTGGCTCGTTTTGGTAGAGGATATATACCAAGACCCGGAGGAGATAAAATTGGTCGTAGACGTTTAGATACACATTTTGAAGGTTTTATAAGATTAGGAGCAAAATTCCGTTATAATAAAGAAGAACATTTTTACGGAGTAGAAGCAGAAGAATTATTTGGTGTAGAAATGTTGTTAGATGAAGCTTCTGTTACCGGAACCGCTAATATTTTAATGGCGTCTGTTTTAGCAACAGGAACCACAAAAATATACAATGCTGCCTGCGAACCTTATATTCAACAATTATGTAAAATGTTGAACTCTATGGGAGCAAAAATCTCTGGAGTAGGTTCTAACTTACTAATTATAGAAGGAGTAGATGCACTTGGTGGTTGTGAGCACAGAGTTTTACCAGATATGATTGAAATTGGTTCTTGGATTGGTGTTGCAGTCATGACAAGATCTGAATTAACCATAAAAGATGTTAGTTGGGACAACTTAGGACAAATACCTAATGTATTTAGAAAATTAGGAATACAATTAGAAAGAAAAGGAGATGATATTTATATTCCTGCTCAAGAATCATATGAAATTCATAACTTTATAGATGGTTCAGTTTTAACCGTTGCAGATGCACCATGGCCTGGATTTACTCCAGATTTGCTAAGCATTGTTTTAGTAATTGCAACACAAGCAAAAGGAACTGTTTTAATTCATCAAAAGATGTTTGAAAGCCGTTTGTTTTTTGTTGATAAATTGATTGATATGGGGGCAAAAGTAATTTTATGCGATCCTCATAGAGCAACCGTAATTGGTATGAATTTTGAAAGCTCATTAAAAGCAACCAAAATGACATCGCCAGATATTAGAGCGGGAATTTCTTTATTAATAGCAGCATTATCTGCTAAAGGAACGAGTATAATAAATAACATAGAACAAATAGATAGAGGGTACGAAAACATAGAAGCTCGTTTAAAATCTATTGGCGCAAAAATTGAAAGAATTGCTGATTAAGAAAAAGTATTTTATTCATTTAAAAATACTTTTATATTATGATAAGAAGTTTGTGGAAAGAAGAGTGGAAGGATGTTAAATTTGATGAAAAAATTTCTGATGTAAAAAAATTTAAGATTTCCAATCACGGAAGAGTTCTTTATATTAAAGACGATAAAGAATTTTTAAGAAAAAAGAGTTTTATTAATGGTTATGAAACCATTTCTGTAAAACAAGTTGTAAATAATAAGCATACAAGTAGGTATGTACATAAACTAGTTGCCCAACATTTTTTAGAAAAAGAAAGTGAGGAGCAAGTTTTTGTTTTGCATCTAAATTATGATAAAACAGATAATACTGTAGGAAACTTAAAATGGGCAACAAAAAGAGAAAAAGAATTACATCAATTTAAAAACCCTGTATTTATAGAATCTAAAAAAAACAAAAAAACCAATTATAAACTTACCGAAGGAAAAGTAAGAATTATAAAAAAGCAATTAAAAAATAAAAGAACTAGAATTACTATGATTGCTAAACGGTTTGGAGTTTCGGATATGCAAATTCACAGAATTAAAACAGGTGAAAATTGGGGTCATGTTAAAATTTAAAGAAATAAAAAATAGTGTCAGTTTGACACTATTTTTTTGTTGGCAACGTTTTTGCTTTTTATTTAAAGACATTTTAACGACTACAAAGATAATGAGTAAGAAAGATAACATTAAAGAAGAAGAACTAATAAATGAGCAAGAAACTGCTCAAGTTGAAGAAAATCAAGAAGTTGAGGCGGAAGTTGTAAAAGAAGAGCCTACAGCAGAAGAATTAATTCAGACTGAAAAAGACAAGTTTTTACGTCTATTTGCAGAGTTCGAAAACTATAAAAAAAGAACATCTAGGGAAAGAATAGAATTGTTTAAAACTGCTGGACAAGAATTAATGACATCTTTACTGCCAATTATTGACGATTTTGAGCGTGCACTGACACATATCGAAGAAGATAAAGAAGCAGAAGAATTAAGAAAAGGAGTGTTGTTAATTTATCAGAAATTCTATAATACTTTAGAGTTAAAAGGACTTTCTAAAGTAGAAACAAAAGCTGGTGATACTTTCGATGCAGAAATTCATGAAGCTATTACACAAATTCCTGCTCCATCAGAAGATTTAAAAGGTAAAGTAATTGATTGTGTAGAAAAAGGATACAAATTAGGAGATAAAATTATTCGTTATCCAAAAGTGGTAATCGGACAATAAATTACAATTAACAATGTACAATTACCATTGATCATTGATTACTGTTAATTGATAATTGAAATAAAAATGGCAAAACAAGATTTTTACGAAATATTAGGTCTTTCTAAATCTGCAACCCAAGCAGAAATTAAGAAAGGGTACAGAAAAATGGCAATTAAATATCATCCAGATAAAAACCCTGATGATAAAACTGCTGAAGAAAACTTTAAAAAAGCTGCAGAAGCTTATGAAGTTTTAAGCGACGAAAACAAAAAAGCACGTTATGATCAATATGGTCATGCCGCTTTTGACGGTCCTCAAGGTGGAGGCGGTGGTTTCGGCGGTGGCGGTATGAATATGGATGACATATTCAGTCAGTTCGGTGATATTTTTGGCGGCGGAGGCGGCGGCTTTGGTGGTGGTTTTGGAGGCTTTAATGGAGGTGGCCAAAGACAAGCTAGAGTTAAAGGTAGTAATATGCGAATTCGTGTAAAACTTACTTTAGAAGAAATAGCCAAAGGTGTTGAGAAGAAAGTAAAAGTTAGACGTAAAGTTCAGGCAGCAGGTGTTACCTATAAAACGTGTACTACTTGTAATGGTTCTGGTCAGCAAATGCGAGTTACCAATACTATTTTAGGAAGAATGCAAACCGCTACTACTTGTAGTACTTGTGGTGGTGCAGGAGAAATTATGAATAGTAAACCAGCAGGTGCAGATGCACAGGGTTTAATCGTAAAAGAAGAAACGGTTTCTATCAATATTCCAGAAGGAGTTACAGAAGGTGTTCAATTAAAAGTAGGAGGAAAGGGTAATGAAGCTCCTGGTAAAAATTCTATTGCAGGAGATTTATTAGTTTTAATAGAAGAAATACCACACGAAACGTTAAAAAGAGAAGGTACTAATATACATTATGACTTGTATATTAATTTTTCTGAAGCTGTTTTAGGAACAAGTAAAGAGGTTGAAACTGTTACAGGTAAAGTGAAAATTAAAATTGATGCTGGTACACAATCTGGTAAAATTTTAAGATTAAAAGGAAAAGGTTTACCAAGTATAGAACGTTATGGTACGGGAGATTTCTTAATTCATATTAATGTTTGGACGCCACAAGAATTAAACAAAGAACAAAAACAGTTTTTTGATAAAATGTCTGAAAACGAGAACTTTAGACCAAGTCCTAACAAATCAGACAAGTCGTTTTTTGAGAAAGTAAAAGACATGTTTTCATAAAATAATGTTAATTTTTAATAAAAAATAACTATTTTTTATTAAAATAGTTTTTGGTATTATTATTTAATATATATTTGCAGTGTTGTTGATTTTATCAGCAACACTTTTTCTTTTTCATAGCAATTTTTCCCACTCATTTATGAGTGGGTTTTTTTATGATTATAGAAAAGTTTATAAAATAATATAGAAATTGCAGACTTATCTTATCGACTTGTGTTTACAAGTAGGAAAGTCCGGACACCAAAGAGTATCATAGCGGATAACATCCGTCCAGCGAGAGCTGAGGACCAGTGCAACAGAAAGAATGTACAGTTAGGCTGTAGTGAAACCAGGTAAACTCTATGAGGTGCAATGCCATGTATATTAGAGCTTGAGAGCTACTCGCTCGATTCTAAAGGGTAGGCAGATTGATTCTAAGAGCAATTTTAGAACTAGATAAATGATAAGAGCCTTTTTAAGGTACAGGATTCGGCTTATTAGTCTGCATTTTCTATATATTTATAAAATCTTCATAATTAATCAATAAAATCTTCTTTTTATTGATTAAAAATCAGTGTTTTGGCTAATAATTTTTTTTTATTCATTAATTAGCGCAATCTATTATTTATCTTTTAATTTTAATTTAAAAAATGTAAGTTTGTCACACTAAAATTTACAAACAACTTTTACAGTATTCCTTTTAATATGAAGATGGTTAAAATGTGTACAGTAACTAAAGATTTCTTTCATGAGTATTTATAAAGATTACCTTAAGCAGATAGAAGAACGAAAAGAACAAGGACTTCATCCGCAGCCAATTGATGGTGCAGAATTATTAAGCAAAATCATTGAACAAATTAAAGATTTAGATAATGAATATAGAGAAGATTCTCTAAATTTTTTCATCTATAATGTTTTACCTGGAACAACCAGTGCTGCTGGTGTAAAGGCTAAATTTTTAAAGGAGATTATTTTAGGTCAATCAATCGTTAAAGAAATTACACCTTCTTTTGCTTTTGAACAATTAGCACATATGAAAGGTGGACCTTCTATAGAAGTACTATTAGACTTAGCTTTAGGTAATGATATTGCTATTGCAAAAGATGCTGCAGAAGTTTTAAAAACGCAAGTTTTCCTTTATGAGGCAGATATGGCTCGTTTAGAAGCTGCTTATAAAGCTGGTAGTGCTATTGCCAAAGAGTTGTTAGAAAGTTACGCAAATGCAGAGTTTTTTACAAAATTACCAGAAATAGAAGAAAAAATAGATGTTGTTACATTTATCGCAGGAGTAGGTGATATTTCTACAGATTTATTATCTCCAGGTGGTGATGCACACTCTCGTTCAGATAGAGAATTACATGGTCAATGTTTATTCGAACATAATAAAGAACAACAAGCAGAATTAAAAGCTTTACAAGCACAACATCCTGATAAACGTGTGATGTTAATTGCAGAAAAAGGAACAATGGGTGTTGGGTCTTCTAGAATGTCTGGTGTAAATAACGTAGCGTTATGGACAGGTATTAAAGCTAGCCCATATGTACCATTTATAAATATTGCTCCGGTAATTGCTGGTACAAACGGAATTTCACCAATTTTCTTAACTACGGTTGGTGTAACAGGTGGTATTGGTTTAGACCTTAAAAACTGGGTACAACAAAAAGATGCTGAAGGCAACACTATTCGTGATGAAAATGGAGATCCAGTATTAAAAGAAGAGTATTCTGTAGCAACAGGTACAGTCCTTACAATTAATACAAAAGAGAAAAAACTATATAACGGAGATACAGAATTAAAAGATATTTCTGCAGCATTTACACCACAAAAAATGGAGTTTATGAAAGCAGGTGGTTCTTACGCTGTTGTATTTGGTAAAAAATTACAAACATTTGCATCTAAAGTATTAGGTATAGATGTAGTGCCTGTTTATGCACCATCAAAAGAAATTTCTATTGAAGGGCAAGGGTTAACTGCTGTAGAAAAAATATTTAATAAAAATGCCGTTGGTACTACGCCAGGAAAAACATTACATGCAGGTTCAGATGTTCGTGTAGAAGTTAACATTGTAGGTTCTCAAGACACTACAGGTTTAATGACTTCTCAAGAATTAGAAATGATGGCTGCAACCATTATTTCTCCAATTGTAGATGGTGCTTACCAATCTGGTTGTCATACAGCTTCTGTTTGGGATAATAAATCAAAAGCAAACATTCCTAGATTGATGAAATTTATGAATGACTTCGGATTAATTACCGCAAGAGATCCAGAAAACAAATACAAGCCAATGACAGATGTAATTCATAAAGTTTTAAATGATATTACAATTGATGATTGGGCAATTATTATCGGTGGAGATTCTCATACAAGAATGTCTAAAGGTGTTGCTTTTGGTGCCGATTCTGGTACTGTAGCATTAGCACTTGCAACAGGAGAAGCTTCAATGCCAATTCCAGAGTCTGTAAAAGTTACTTTTAAAGGTAACATGGCAGAATATATGGATTTCCGTGATGTTGTGCATGCAACGCAACAACAAATGCTTACGCAGTTTGGTGGAGATAATGTTTTTCAAGGAAGAATCATTGAGGTGCATATTGGAACCTTAACAGCAGATCAAGCATTTACATTTACAGATTGGACTGCAGAGATGAAAGCAAAAGCTTCTATCTGTATTTCTGAAGACGCTACTTTAATAGAATCTTTAGAAATTGCAAAAGGTAGAATTCAGATAATGATTGATAAAGGAATGGACAATCACTTAAACGTTCTTCAAGGATTAATCGATATCGCTAATAAAAGAATTGCAGAAATTAAATCTGGTGAAAAACCAGCTTTAACACCAGATGCAAATGCAAAATATGCAGCAGAAGTTGTTATCGATTTAGATTTAATCGAAGAGCCAATGATTGCAGATCCAGATGTAAACAATGCAGATGTTTCTAAAAGATATACACATGATATTATTAGACAATTGTCTTATTACGGAGGAACAAAACAAGTAGATTTAGGATTTGTTGGATCTTGTATGGTACACAAAGGCGATATGAAAATATTAGCTCAGATGCTTAAAAATGTAGAAGCTCAATATGGTAAAGTAGAATTTAAAGCACCTTTAGTAGTTGCGCCACCTACTTACAATATTGTAGATGAATTAAAAGCAGAAGGAGATTGGGATGTTTTAGTAAAATACTCAGGTTTCGAATTCGATGATAGCGCACCTAAAGCAGTTGCACGTACAGGATACGAAAACATGTTATATTTAGAGCGCCCTGGTTGTAACCTTTGTATGGGGAACCAAGAAAAAGCAGAACCAGGAGACACTGTAATGGCAACTTCTACACGTTTATTTCAAGGAAGAGTTGTAAAAGATTCTGGAGAGAAAAAAGGAGAATCTTTACTTTCATCAACACCAGTAGTCGTATTATCTACAATTTTAGGTAGAACACCTAATTTAGCAGAATACAAAGCTGCAGTAAAAGGAATTAACCTTACACAATTTACGCCTCCTCATAAATTATTAGTGAGAGCATAAATAATTAGTATATTATAATTTAAAAGCCTGAATCAATGATTCAGGCTTTTTTTATGCTCCATATTTTATTTTGGTAACCCATTTCCACATATTTTTCTTTTAGGGGGTTACCACGTCAAAAAAAGACGTGGTCGGGCTTTTTATTACAATCTTTTTGTTCATACTTCACAAAAAGGATTTCCATTTCAATCCCTAACCCAAAACAACTATTTACAATCAAAATTTTCTATTTCACTATCAGCATTAAAACTTCTCTAAGCGGTAAATCGATATTAAAACAATAAAATATTTTGTATCTTGTGATACACAAATTATAATAACAAAAAAAATATAAAAACTTATGGCTTTTGATATTGATATGATCAAAAAAGTATATTCAAACGTTGTAGAACGTGTTGATGCTGCTCGTAAACTAACCGGTAAACCTTTAACCTTAGCAGAAAAAATTCTGTACTCGCATTTATGGGATAAAACATCCAATAAAGCATTTGTAAGAGGTAAAGACTATGTAGATTTTGCTCCAGATAGAATTGCATTGCAAGATGCCACTGCGCAAATGGCATTACTACAATTTATGCAAGCAGGTAAAAGTAAAGTAGCTGTTCCTACAACTACGCACTGCGATCATTTAATTCAAGCTAAAAACGGAGCAAGTATGGATTTACAATCTGCTCTAAATACAAGTAATGAAGTTTTTAACTTTTTAGAATCCGTTTCTAACAAATACGGATTAGGTTTTTGGAAACCAGGAGCAGGAATTATTCACCAAGTAGTATTAGAAAATTATGCATTTCCAGGAGGAATGATGATTGGTACAGATTCTCACACAGTAAATGCTGGTGGTTTAGGTATGGTTGCCATTGGTGTTGGTGGTGCAGATGCTGTAGACGTTATGGCGGGTATGGCTTGGGAATTAAAGTTTCCTAAATTAATAGGGGTAAAGTTAACCGGAAAACTTTCTGGTTGGACAGCGCCAAAAGATGTTATTTTAAAAGTAGCTGGTATTGTTTCTGCAAAAGGAGGTACAGGTGCAATTGTAGAATATTTTGGAGAAGGAGCAACTTCTATGTCTTGTACAGGTAAAGGTACAATTTGTAACATGGGAGCAGAAATAGGAGCAACTACTTCTACTTTTGGGTATGATGAATCTATGGAACGTTATTTACGTGCTACAGATAGAAGTGATGTTGCAGATGCTGCAAATCAAGTAAAAGACTATTTAACAGGCGATGCTGAAGTTTACGCTAACCCAGAGCAATATTTTGACCAAGTTATAGAAATTGATTTATCTAAATTAGGCCCTTTATTAAACGGACCTTTTACACCAGATTTATCTACAGAAGCAGGTGCAGATATGACTAAAGCTGCAAACGCTAACGATTGGCCATTAAAAGTAGAATGGGGATTAATAGGTTCTTGTACAAACTCTTCTTACGAAGATTTATCGAGAGCTTCTTCAATTGCGCAACAAGCAATTGACAAAGGATTAAAAATGAAATCGGAATTAGGAATTAATCCTGGTTCGGAGAAAGTAAGATATACAGCAGATAGAGATGGTATTATTGGCATCTTCGAAAAGTTAGATGCAAAGATCTTTACAAACGCTTGTGGACCATGTATTGGGCAATGGGCGCGTTATGATGATCCAAAAAATGCACCAAAAAACAGTATTGTTCACTCTTTTAATAGAAACTTTGCAAAGCGTGCAGATGGTAACCCAAATACACATGCTTTTGTTGCTTCACCAGAATTAACAGCAGCTATTGCAATTGCAGGTCGTTTAGATTTTAATCCGATTACAGATAAATTAATCAACGAAAACGGAGAGGAAGTAATGTTTGATGAACCAACAGGATGGGAATTACCTCCAAAAGGTTTTGAAGTAAAAGATGATGGTTATTTAGCACCAGAAGAAGATGGAAGTCATGTACAAATTGCTGTAAAAGAAGATTCTGAAAGATTACAATTATTAGAACCTTTTACACCTTTAGGAAACAATTTAACAGGCGTAAAATTATTAATAAAAGCTTTTGGTAAATGTACTACAGACCATATTTCTATGGCAGGACCATGGTTACGCTACAGAGGTCATTTAGATAATATATCTAACAACTGTTTAATTGGAGCTGTAAATGCTTTTGGTAAGAAAACCAATTTTGTTAAAAATCAATTAACGGGAGAATTTGGTGGAGTACCAGATACTGCAAGAGCTTATAAAGCTGCAGGTGTAAAATCTATTGTTGTTGGTGATCATAATTATGGTGAAGGTTCTTCTAGAGAACACGCTGCAATGGAGCCTAGACATTTAGGTGTTGCTGCTGTTTTAGTAAAATCTTTTGCTCGTATTCATGAAACAAACTTGAAAAAACAAGGAATGTTAGGTTTAACATTTAATAATGAAGCAGATTACGATTTAATTCAAGAAGATGATACATTTAACTTTGTAGATTTAAATGAGTTTGCTCCTAATAAACCATTAACTATAGATGTGGTGCATGCAGACGGTTCTAAAGATACAATCATTGCAAACCATACCTATAACCAAGGTCAGATAGATTGGTATAATGAAGGCTCTGCTTTAAATTTAATTAAAAAGGAGAACGCAAAATAAAGCGTTTAAACTATAATTTAAAAAAGCGTTAATTGAAAAATTAGCGCTTTTTACTTTTATTATTAAAGGTATGTACAAAAAGAAAGGCGTAGTTAAGAATATAGTTTTTGTTATAATAATTGGCTTGTTAATTATTCCAACAACAAGACAGCAAATTCAAATAGGTTTACAGACAGTTATAGCAAAATTAAGTCCAAGTATTAACAAAGCAACTGATGTAAAATTAGTTAGTAGTTATGATTGGAATTTAAAAGATTTAGAAGGTAATAGCTATCGTTTAAATGAAGCAAAAGGTAAAGTTTTATTGGTAAATATGTGGGCTACTTGGTGTCCGCCTTGTATTGCAGAAATGCCGTCACTTCAAGCATTGTATAACGATTATGGAGGTAAAATTGAATTTATTTTGGTGTCAAATGAATCACAAGATGTGATTGCTTCTTTTTTAAAAAAGAAAAATTATAATTTTAAAGCTTATAGTCCCTTAACAGTGCCACCAACAACTTTTAAAGTAAAAAGTATTCCAAGAACTTTTTTAATAGATAAAGAAGGTAAAATTATTATAGATGAATCTGGTGCTGCAAACTGGAATAGTAAAAAGGTTAGAGAAACTATAGATGAGTTGCTAAAATAACATAGTTACTTTTTGTTTAAACCAAATGATAAAGTAGCAATTCTTAAAATTATTTAAAAATTACTGAAATGTTTTTTTAATAATATTATAACCTTGCAGAAAATACCTAGTTAAAATTATATAAATAAAAAACTTTTGATATATTTTGATCGTTTTTTTCCTTTTACTTATGAATACCGAAAAATTTAATCATTTTTTACGACAAATATCAAAAGAGCCCACATCCGTTATTGATGCAAGTATTTCTTTTGAAGACTATTTTCCGATAGCAATTTCATCAAAAAATAAAGATTTATTGCATTTTGATATTTCTTCATCCACAGAATGGGAACTATATATTGATTCTTTTCTAAAAAAAAATAAAGCCAACGTTGCATTTGGTGGTTATTTAGAAAAAAGAAATATCTACGACAGAAGTACTTATTTTAAGAATCAATCTAAAGAAAAACAGAGAAACATTCATTTAGGTATAGATTTATGGTGTGCTGAAAACACAAAAGTATTAGCAGCGTTAGATGGAGAAATTCATAGTTTTAAAAATAATGTGAATTATGGAGACTATGGCCCAACAATTATTTTAAAACATCAAATTAAAAAAGAAATATTCTATACTTTATACGGTCATTTATCTTTAAAATCTATAGAAAACATAAAAGTTGGAGATTCAATTTTACAAGGAGATACCATAGGATATTTAGGAAGTGCAGTGGTAAATGGAGATTATGCACCACATTTACATTTTCAAATTATTAGAGATTTAGAAGATAATTTTGGAGATTATCCAGGAGTTTCATCCGAAGAAAATATAGCATTTTATCAAAAAAATTGTCCAAACCCCAATTTATTGCTAAAATTAGTTATTTAAGTTCTGTGTTTTTGTAAGCTATCACTACATTTTTAGACTTATTAAAGAACCAAAACTAAATTGATTTTTTATGAATAACTTATGGTTTTTTGATAATGTAAACTTATTTAATCTACTTTGTCCACACAAATTTAAAGAATATAAAAAGTGTCATAATTTTGATGCTTATAAAAAAAGTGATTACATCTACTTTGAAGAAGATGCAGCAAGTAAAGTCTATTTAATAGAAAAAGGAAAAGTAAAAATTGGGTACTATAATGAAGATGGTACCGAAGTTGTAAAAGCAATTTTAACAAAAGGAGAATTGTTTGGAGAAAAAGCCATTTTAGGAGAAGAAACAAGAAATGAATTTGCCCAATCTGTAGATGCAACCACTTCAATCTGCCCAATAGGAGTAGATACCATGCATGATTTAATGCGAGATAATAAAACCTTTAGTTTAAAAATATATAAATTTTTAGGTTTTCGTTTTAAAAAATTAGAAAGAAGATTACAATTAATTTTATTTAAAGATTCTAAAACTAGATTTTTAGAATTTATGAAAGAATTGTGTGAGGAATATGGACATGATTGTGAAAAAACAGGAGATAAAATAATAGAACACCCTTATACTCAAAAAGATATTGCATCCTTAATTGGTACCTCTAGGTCTAATTTAAATGTGTTAATGAATGAGTTAAAAGAGGCAAATATTATCACATTTAATAGAAAAGAAATAAGATTACTTCAAAAAATTGCATAAGTGTTAGCTAGCTAACATTTCATGATTCATTAAGAATTTAACTTTGTCATCAACATTAACATAAATATTAATAAGATGAAAAAAATTTTAAATTTAGCAATCGCAATTGCAATCGCAACAACTTTTGTAGCTTGTAGTGATGATGACAACAACAACAATGTACCAACAACAGGAAGTTTAACAGTAGACTTTACAGGTTTAGAAGAATTAGGAGCTGATTTCGTTTACGAAGGATGGTTAATTGTAAATGGTAGCCCAGTAAGTACAGGAACTTTTACTAGTGTGTCTTTTCCGCAAACATATACTGTAGGAATTGATGATTTAGAAGCAGCAACAACATTTGTTTTATCTATTGAGCCAGCAGGTGAAACCGGAGCAGCAGCTTTAGCACCAGCAGCAACAAAAATTTTAGCCGGAGATTTTTCTGGAAATTCTGCAAGTGTTACTTCTACAGGAATTGTAGGTGATTTTAGTAATTCTTGGGGAAAATACATTTTAGCAACACCAACAGATGCTGATACTACGAATGAAGCAAGTGGAGTTTGGTTTTTAGATAATACGAATGAGCCAGCAGTTGCAGGTTTAAGTTTACCAACTTTACCTGAAGGATGGAAATATGAAGGATGGGTTGTTTTAAACGGAACACCAGTAAGTACAGGTACATTTACTGCAGTTGACGCAGCAGATGATAACGCAGCTACTTCACCTTACAAGGGTTCAGTAGGTAATGGACCAGGTTATCCAGGAGAAGATTATGTTACAGGATCTGCAGCAGGTGTAGATTTTCCTACAGATTTAAAAGGAAAAACAGTTGTAATTTCTGTAGAACCAAGTCCAGATAATAGTGCTGCACCGTTTGCATTAAAACCTTTAGCGCATGTTGTACCAGCAGACGCAGAAAACCATACAGTAATTTCTATGGGAGCAGGACCATTAGCAGTTTTATCAGGAAGTGTAATAAGATAACAGAAAAAAATAATCTACTATTATGTTAATGGTTGATTTATTTGAAGGGCAATTATGTAAATAATTGCTCTTTTCTGTTTTTAATAAGTAAAGATTAATATATTTATTCGATTACTTGATCAATTGTTTTTAATATAATTTGACATCCCTTAATAATATCTTCATCAGAAATAGTAAGTGGAGGCGTTATTCTCATAGCACTTGGTTCAAAAAGTAGAAAAAATAGTATTAATTGGTTTTCTAAACATTTCAAAACTACTTTAGAATTTAGTTCTGGAGTTTCTAAAATAGCAGCTAACATTAAACCTTTTCCTCTAATTTCTTTAATTGATGGATGAATTAAATGTTTTCTAATAAGTGTTTCTTTTCGTAAAGCTTCTTTTGTAAAGTTGTTCTCAGTAATTTCTTTTACAGTTGCTACTGCAGCAGCAGAAATAACAGGATGACCAGCAAATGTAGAAATATGCCCCAATTTAGGGTTGTCTTTTAATAGGCTCATCATTTCAAAGGATGAAATAAAAGCTCCAATTGGCATTCCGCCTCCTAAACCCTTTCCTGTAATTACAATATCCGGAATTACATTATAGTTTTCAAAACCCCAAAAAGTACCCGTTCTTCCAATTCCTGTTTGTATTTCATCTAAAATTAAAAGTGCACCAACTTCTAAACAACGTTGTTTTACTTTAGATAAAAACCCGTTTTTGGGTTCAATAAAACCTGCACCACCTTGTATGGTTTCTAGAATTACGGCAGCTGTTTTATTGGTGATTTTAACAAGATCAATTTCATTATTAAACTCAATAAAATTTGTACCGGGAATTAACGGTCTAAATGCTTGTTTTTGCTGTTCTATACCAGAAACACTCATAGATCCCATGGTGTTACCATGATAAGATGTTTTTGCAGCAATTATTTCTGACCTATTTGTAACTCTTTTGGCTAATTTTATAGCACCTTCCGTTGCTTCTGTTCCAGAGTTTGTAATGTATACGGCATTTAAATTCTTTGGAGAGTTTTGTGCTAAAAGTTTACATAATGTTACTTGTGGTTGCTGTATAAACTCGCCATAAACCATTACATGAGCATAAGCATCTAATTGTTTTTTTATGGCATCTGTAACCTTGGGATGGTTATGGCCTAAGCTATTTGCAGAAACGCCTGCTACAAAATCTAAATATTTTTTTCCGGAAGTATCATAAATATAACTTCCTTTTGCTGTAGAAACTTCTATAGCCAATGGGTAAGGAGAAGTTTGTGCTTGGTATTTAAAAAAATCTGTTTTCAAGATTATTGTTTTTTAGGAAAACTATTAGGTTTTAGAGCTTTCGGCTTTAGATTTGTAGTAAGCTTCTTTTTTTGATTAAGAATTACAGGTGCTTTTTTCTCTTTTGTATCTTCATTTAGAGGAATGTTTATTTTATCATCATGTATAAAAATATCTTCCATTTTTTTAGGTTGCTCTTCTTCACGCCAAATAAAACCTTGCAACTCTCTAACATCATCCGGAAGTTTTGATGGAGGATAGGTATTACCATCAGATTTTTTTAAATATTTTATGGTTTCAATTTGCCCTTTATCTAAGGTAAACTCAATATTACTAGATATTTCTTTGGTAATGGTTTCTAAAACTTGGGTTTCTTCATTTCTATTAAAATAAACCGACTCTGCATTTCCTTTTACTAAAAGTAAACGAAGTTTATTTTCTTTAAATTTACCAAACATGTTTCTTCCTTTAATTTGGTTAAAATCTTTAATAGACATAGAATCTTTAGAAACGATAAAGGCATTGTTTAATACTTTTAACGAATCTAATTTTTCTGTTTCTACATTAGAGAGTAGGTGAATGGTATCTCCGGTAATTTGATTTTGATCTGACCAAATTACAGGTTTTTTAAACATTTTTGTTAAACCAGTTTCTTGGTTTGTATGAATAGAATCGCACTTTCCTTGTAAATCAGATTTAAAGATTTTTACATTATGAAAAATTCTTACATTTCTTTTTTCTGGTTTACCTGTAACTAAAATGGTATCTCCATGAATAAACATAGAATCTTTGTCTATAATAGAAATGGCAACTGCTTGTTTAATGATGTAAAGAGAATCTTTTAATTCGAAAATTTCGGCATAGTTTCCTTTGGTAATAAAGTTTTGTACCGTGTCTATTACCTGAATATTATTAGTGGCAGAGGCAAACCCTTTTTGCTTATCATAATACAAACTGTCACCTTCTACAGTTCTTTCTTTTAAATATAGTTTTGCATTTTTAACAAAGTGAGAAACATCTGTTTTTGTATTGTAAAAACCTTTTTCGCAATAAATTCTATTATCGTTTTTGGTATTTGTAATGGTTGATGGTCCGTATAAATAAGTAAGTCCGGAGTTTGTATAATAATCTAAATGATCAGATTCTAAATGGTGTTCTGGGTTTACAACGGTTACTCTAGTGGTGGCTGTAAATTTTTTATCTTCTAAATAGAAGTTACCATTTTTACTTTTTAAGGTATTTGTTTCGTCTTTAATGGTAGCGTAACTGTTATAATACAATTTTTGATTTAATCTATCAAAATGTAATGTATCTGTAGTTAAGGTCATTGTTGGGTCTTTTAAAACCACATTTCCCCAAGAAAGTGCTTGCTTAGAATTGGCATCGTAATCGGTATAATTACTTGTTTGTGTAATGGTGTCTCCTTGCTTAATAATAACATTACCAATAGCTTTAAAGAAATTTTTATCTTTATAGTATAATGCCTGTTGACTTGTTAAAATAATGCCATCATGAGTCATTTTAACATTACCTATTAATAATGTGGCACCTGGATATTTTTCTTCATCAGCTTCTTGCTGTTCTGCGTAATATTGAATTTTTTTCTTTTCTTGAGAGAAAGAATTTAGCGAAGAAAAAATAATAAATAAAAAAAGTATTCTTTTCAAATTGACGAATTTGAAGCAAAAATAATGAAAAGAAAATGGCTACCTATTAAAGAAAACTAAAAATTAGCTTATTTAAAGATCTAAAAGTAAAGATTTTTCTAATTTTTTTGCTTTCGGAAATAAGATGTTATTTTCTATGTGCATGTGGTTAGAAAGTAATTCCTCAAATTGTTGTAATTTTAAATAAAGTACTTTGTACGAAATACATGTGTTTTCTGGGATTTTGTAGTTGTTTGTTAATTTGCAAATCTTTTTAAATATTTTACTCACTTTTTCATGTTCATCTTCAATAGATTCTATGGGGCTATTTAAGGGAGAATTGCTAATGTTTACAACAATTTTTTTATTTTTTGCCTCTACAAGTTTCTTGATATACGGAAAAATAGTTCTTTCTTCATTTTTCATGTGTTCTAGAATAGTATCTGCATTTTTTTGTATTAATCGATTAACCTTTAAAAGTTCTTTATATTCTTTGCCATATATTTTAGCAACTTTTTCGCCATATTCTTTTAAAAATAAGATGTTTTCTTCTTTATATTCATGTTGAATATTTACTAAAAAATCAATTAAAAAATCTAGATCCCAAGAATTATAATCTTTTAAATAATAAACTTTATTATTTACGGCCTTTAAATCATTAACAATATTTTTTATGTTGACCTTTTTTTTATCACATGCTTTAGTTAATAGCATGTTGCCATGAACACTAAAATCTATTTTATATTTTTTAAAAACCGAGGCTGTATTAATGTTTTTTGTAACAATAGTAGCAACACTTTTATTCATTAGATCTTTCACAATAAGAGACTTTGAATTCATTACAAATTTGGTGTAGTTATTAGTGATAAAAAATGACTTTTGTCACTATTATAAATAATTGCAAATAAATAAGTTAAAACAATATGATTTTCGGAAAATTGGCCTTTAAAACATGCATAAATAATAGTTATATGCAAAATAAAAAAAAGTGATTATTTGAGGTATAATAGATTAAAATTAGAATAAAATTGATTTTTATCTTCTTTAGAAATTTAAGTTCATGTAATTTGCAAAAAAATTATAATTTCATGAAATCACCTTTTTATTTAACAAAAGAAGAAATGCAATCTTATGGCTACAAAATAGTAGACCTAATAGTAAATCATTATGATGAAGAGGAAAATAAAAAGCCAGTAAGTAAAGCTTCTAGAGAAGAAATGGATTCTATTTTTTTAAGAGAAGCGCCAGATAGTGCAACGCCTGCAGATGAAGTGTTAGATTTTGTGGCTAAAAATGTATTGCCAAATACCAATATATCTACGCACCCTAAATCTTTTTCTTTTGTACCAGGTCCAAGTAATTTTATAAGTACCATGGCAGATTCTTTGGCAACAGGATTTAATATTTTTTCGGGTGGATGGATTGTTTCTCCTGCCGCTGCAGAACTAGAAATTGTTACTTTAAATTGGTTGTTAAAAATGTTCGACTTTCCGGTAACAAAAGGAGGTGGAATTTTTACAAGTGGTGGATCTATGGCAAATTTAACAGCTTTAACCACTGCTAGAAGAATAAAATGTGGCGATGATTTTTCGAATGCCGTTATTTATTTATCAGACCAAGCACATTCATCTAATATTAAAGCAATTAGAGTTTTAGGCTTTAAAAAAGAACAAGTAAAAATCATTCCAACAGATTTAGAATTTAAGTTTAGTATTAATAAACTTAAAAACGAAATCGCAAAAGACCAATTAGAAGGAAGAAAACCATTTTGTATTATTGCTTCTGCAGGTACTACCAATACTGGTACTGTAGACCCGTTAGATGCTTTGGCAGATATTTGCGAAAAAGAAAATCTTTGGTTTCATATTGATGGAGCATATGGAGGTGCCGCAATATTATCTAAAAAAGGAAGTAGAATTTTACGAGGTATAGAGCGTGCAGATTCTTTAACTGTAGATCCTCATAAATGGTTTTTTCAGCCTTATGAAATTGGTTGTTTATTAGTAAAAGACGCCTCTTGGTTAAGCAATACGTTTAGCGAAAAACCAGAATATTTAAGAGATATTGAAGGAAATGAATCTGAAATTAATTTTTATGATTACGGAATTCAATTAACAAGAAGGTTTAGAGCATTAAAATTTTATATGTCTATTAAAACCTACGGATTAAATGCTTTTAAAAAGGCAATAACGTACAATATAGATTTAGCAGATAAAACAGAAGATACACTTAGAAAAAGTAAAAACTGGGAAATTGTTTCTCCTGCAACTTTGGCTATTATTAATTTTAGGTACAATCCTTTAAATAAAGATTTAACAGAAGAAGAATTAGATAAATTAAATCAAGAAATATCGTCTAAAGTTGTAGATTCTAAAGAGGCACTTTTGGTTACCACTGTTTTACAAAATCAAGTAGTTATTAGAATGTGTTTAATAAACCCAAAAACTACTTTAAAGCATGTTACAGACACTTTAAATCAATGTGAAGTATTTGCTAAACAAGTTCTTTTGGAGTGGAATAAATAGTTTTTAAATTAGAAATAAAAATACCTAAAACACCTATAGGTAGTAGTGCTGAAACAAGTACTAAAATTACATAATAATTATTGATGATAGAAAGTTGCTGCCAATTACAAAAACCTTTGTAAAAAATAAATACTTCAGAAAGAATAAAACCAGTTAAATAAATTAGTATCCATTTTTTTGGAATGGATATTAATTTATTCTGATGTAAAAAAAACAAGATACTAAGACTAATAACACCTAAAAAAACCAAGTGTAAATATCCTATTACAAAATCTTTTATTTGGTAAGATAAGGTTGCAAAATACGGAATTGCAGTAATTGTTTGCATTATTATTTTTAAACAAAATAACACAAAAATTAAGTGGATTAATTTGAAGAAAAATCGACTTATTTTATCCTTTAAAAATGTTTTTTGTTCTTTAATTATCGAATAAAAAAAGAGTAAAGAAAAGATTTGAATAACACTTCCTAATATCGCTAATATATAGATAGTTATAGGTGGGTTTATCCATAAAAAAGATAAAGCTAAAGTAAAGATACAACTGGCAATCATCAACCTAAAAAAAGTAGAGATTTTTTTTGAAGAAATAACACGATTATTTTTTTCTAAAAAGTGGAAAAATAACCCAAGTAAACAAAAAATAAACCAACCGTTGTATTGAAAATGTAAGTAAAAATAAATTGCATTTTTATACCAATGAGAAGTGCTTCCTAATGTGTTCATAATAATTCCTAAAGCCCAAGGGCCAACACTAGAAATAATCATAAATATAAGTGATGTATTTATAAATTTATAAGCAAAACTACCTTTGTTAAAATTGTTGTTTTTTCTAAAGAAAGCATAAAACCAATAAGAACATATGATAAATAGAGTAGAAAAAATAATAGAAAATAATGCATATCCAGTTATTGGAAAGCTAACTAACATCCCTAAAATTGTAACCTGAGTGCTTAAAAATAATTTTGAATACTTTTTTTTAGCTTCTTCTTTTATAAATAGATAAAAAATTAAAGTTGTTAATCCTATATATACCCAGCCTAAAAGTGCCACGTGAGAATGCGTGTGAACAATAAATTTATAATTGGCATTTACATTTGTAGTAGGAAAAAGACGCAATAAAATACCTAAAGACGCAGCGATTAAAAAATAAAAAAGCGCTACAAAACTTTGTGTTTTAGCTTTAATCATATTAAAAACTATAAAGTATTAATAAGGTTATTGTCTTTAGCGTATTCTTTAGCCATTTCTAAGATTGTTTTATTTTTAAGTTTTTGTAGTAATTTATTTTTAAAAGGTACATATAAATGATGGATTACACAGGGGTTATCATCACTACATTCTGTTTGACCTAAATAACATTGATTAAATTTTTCTGCATCATCTACACAATCGATAATATTATACAGGGTATTTTTATCGTTTCTATCCGTTAGGTAAAAACCTCCATGAGGACCTTTAACAGAACTTATAATATCTTTTTTTGTTAATTCTTGTAATGTTTTGGCTAAAAACGGGGCAGGTATGTTTAATACTTTGGCTATTTTCTTAGAACCAATTTTATTGTCTTCGGATGAATTATTTGCTAAATAGAGAACTGCTCTAATGGCATATTTACTAGAATTGGTTAACATGTTTTTTTTACAAAAATATAAAGATATTTTTATCTTTTTATATGATAATTATCATTTTTACTTATTGCAAACTATAATATTTTTGTTGTAAATAATAAAAGACAAAACAATCTTTTATTTTAATCAACATTAAAACAAAGAAAAAATGAGACTTTTAAAAACAGTATGTTTATTATTCGCATCAGGCTTACTGCTAACGAGCTGTAAGAGTGAACCAAAAAAAGAAATGGCAGTGGTAGATAATTCTTCCATTTATATTAAAGGAACTATAGAGGCAGAATTAACTTCACCGCCTTTTGTACCTGCGCCAGTAGGTAATAGAACCGCAAAGAAATTATTAATAGATATGGAAATTCTTGAAAAAGAAGGAACCATGACAGATGGTGTACAATATGTGTATTGGACTTTTGGTGGTTCTGTACCTGGAAGTTTTATTAGAGCTAGAGTAGGAGACGAAATAGAATTTACGTTGTCTAATCACCCAGATAATAAATTACCACATAATATAGATATGCATGCGGTAACTGGTCCTGGAGGTGGAGCAACATCTTCTTTTGTAGCGCCTGGTCATAAAAAAACGTTTTCTTTTAAAGCATTAAACCCTGGTTTGTTTGTGTACCACTGTGCTACTGCACCTGTAGGAATGCATATTGCAAACGGAATGTATGGTTTAATTTTAATAGAACCAGAAGGTGGTTTGCCTAAAGTAGATAAAGAATATTACATTATGCAAGGAGACTTTTATACAAAAGGTGCCACTGATGAAAAAGGTTTACAAGCTTTTGATATGACAAAAGCAATTAAAGAAGATGCAGATTATGTAGTTTTTAATGGTAAAGTTGGTGCTTTAACTGGAGACAACGCTATTACTGCAAATGTGGGTGAAACAGTTCGTTTATTTGTAGGGAATGGCGGACCAAACTTAACATCGTCTTTTCATGTTATTGGAGAAATCTTTGATAAAGTACATATAGAAGGAGGATCTATGATTAATGAAAACGTGCAAACAACTTCAATTCCTTCTGGAGGAGCTGCTATTGTAGAATTTAAAGTAGAAGTTCCTGGTACATTTATTATTGTAGACCATGCTATTTTTAGAGCTTTTAATAAAGGGGCTTTAGGAATGTTAAAAGTAACCGGAGAAGAAAACAAAAAATTATATTCTGGTGTTAAGCAAGAAGGAATTTATCATCCAGAAGGAGGTACTATTCAAACAATGCCAAATAATGATAAGAAAAAAGTGGCTGTAAGTAACGTAGAAAAACCTTTAGCTAAAAAAATAGCTGATGGTAAACAATTATACATGACTACTTGTTTTGCTTGTCACCAAGCAGAAGGACAAGGAATTCCGAATGCGTTTCCTCCTTTAGCAAAATCAGATTATTTAAATGCAGATGTTAAAAGAGCTGTAGGTATTGTTTTAAACGGAAAAACAGGAGAAATTACTGTAAACGGAAACAAATACAATAGTGTAATGACCAAACAAACACTTTCTGAAGAAGAAGTTGCAGATGTGCTTACTTATGTTTATAACTCTTGGGGAAATAATAAAACCAATGTAAGTGTAAACACTGTAAAAGAAGTAAAAAGCAGTCATTAAAAACCTTAATTAAAAAAAGATGAAAACTATTTTAAGATTGACAATTTGTTTATTCCTCCTAAATGCAACGTACACAAGTTGTCAATCTAAAATGGTACAAATTAAGGGAGGAGAGTATTTGCCTTTGTATGGTAGAGATTCTTTAAATGTTAAAATAAAGGATTTTTTAATAGACGTATATCCTGCAACAAATAGAGAATATGTAGACTTTGTAAAGAAATATCCAAAATGGCAAAAAAGTAAGGTGATAAAGTTATTTGCAGATGAAAGCTATTTACGCGCATGGAAATCGGATACTATTTTAGGTGAAAACCAAAAAGAAAAATCGCCAATTACTCAAGTATCATGGTTTGCAGCAAAAGAATATTGCGAATGTCAAGGAAAAAGATTGCCAACAGTAGATGAATGGGAATATGTAGCAATGGCAAATAAAACCATACCCGATGCAAGAAGAGAAGAGGCTTATAATCAGTTTATTTTAAGTTGGTATGAAAAGCCAAAAACGTTTAATCAAACCATAGGATCTACATTTAAAAATTATTGGAATGTGTACGATTTACATGGTTTAGTTTGGGAGTGGACTATAGATTTTAATTCGGTATTGGTTTCTGGAGAGTCTAGAAAAGATGTAGATACAGATAATAATTTATTTTGTGGTAGTGCCGCTGTAAATGCAACAGATTTAATGAATTATGCTGCATTTATGAGATATGCCATTAGAGGAAGTTTAAAAGCAAAATATACCATGAAAAACCTTGGTTTTAGATGTGTAAAAGATATTAAAAAATAGAAAAATGAAAACACTTAAATATTTATTATTGCTGGTTGTAACCGCTACGTTATTAGTTTCTTGTGATAAAAAAACATCAAAAGAAACGGATAAAGTTGCATATCAATGTCCTATGAAATGTGAAGGGGACAAAGTCTATTCAGAAAAAGGAAATTGTCCTGTTTGTGAAATGAAATTAAGGCCAACATCAAAAGTAGCAACAAAAGTTCTGTCTAGTTTTATTTCTGAAGAATCTATTTTTAACCTAACAACAAAATGGAATACGCAAGATGGTAAAGAAATTGAGTTGAAAGAGCTAAAAGGTAAAACTTTAGTAATGGTGATGATTTATACAACTTGTAAAGCTGCTTGCCCGAGGTTAACAGCAGATATGAGAAATATTGAAGACAAAATTCCTGCAGATTTAAAAAATGAGGTTGAATTTATTTTAGTCAGTATAGATCCTGTTAATGATACTCCAGAAAAATTAAAAGCCTTTGCGAAAGAAAATTTTTTAGAAGGACCACAATGGACTTTGTTACAAGGTACAGAAAGTGGGGTTAGAGAATTTGCCAATGTTTTAGCGGTAAAATACAAACAGATTTCTCCTTTAGACTTTTCTCACTCTAACATTATAAGTGTTTTTAATCCAGGAGGAGAATTAGTGCATCAACAAGAAGGTTTAGGTGTTGATAATAAAGAAACAATTAAAAAAATTATAGAAACAATTAATACTCATTAAAATGAAAATTACAAAAGATAATACAGTGGCAGAAGTAGTTACCTATAATATTAAAACTGCAGATGTATTTAAAAAACACGGAATAGACTTTTGCTGTGGCGGAGGAATATCAATAGAAAAAGCATGTAAAAAACATAATGTTTCTTTTGAAGAAATGGAAAAAGAACTATTAAATATAAACAATCCAACGTCTAATGCTTATAATTATGATAGTTGGAAACTAGATTTTTTAGTAGATCATATTATAAATATTCATCATGCGTATGTTACAGAAAGTACTCCTATAATAATACAGTATGCTGCAAAAGTAGCAAAAGTTCATGGCCACCATTATACAGAAGTTGTAGAGATTAATAAATTGTTTATAGAGGTTGCAAATGAATTAGCTGCCCATCTAAAAAAGGAAGAAATGGTTTTGTTTCCTTTTATTAAGCAATTGGTAAAAGCAGAAAAAGAAGAAACAAAGGCACCTAAACAACATTTTGGTACGGTAAATAACCCTATTAGAATGATGGAAGAAGAGCATGAAAATGCAGGTGACATTTTAAAAGAAATAAAACGTCTTTCTAATAATTATACACCACCAGAAGGAGCTTGTAATACGTTTAAAGCCTTGTATGCAAAATTAGAAGAGTTTGAACAAGATTTACATCAGCACATACATTTAGAAAATAATATTTTGTTTCCAAAAGCTATTCTTTTAGAAAAGAAAAATAACCAATAACATATTATATAATTTCCCCTAAAGTGTAAAAGCTGAGTGTTAACTTCTTAATGCTCAGTTTTTTTATTTTATTTCTTAATTTTTTAATGACAACGGTCATGTTTTTTTGAAACAATTAAACATACATTGCAAGCTTAGTAAATTTAATTTAACATTTAAAATAAACAATGAAAAAGGCACATTCATTTCACATTCCTGTAATGGGAATTGGCTTTACAATAGACTCTCCTTTAAAAGTAGCACAATTTGGTATTGATTCTGTTATTTCTTTGGTAGATGATATTTTAGTAGAAAAAATGCGTAAAATTTACAGCGAAAAATTTGAAATACCTTATAAAGAAATTTCAGATAAAGTTGATGATTTTAGAGCAAAGAGAATTACCTCTTATTTAAATCTATTACACGATCAAACAGAAGAAAAATTTAATCAATTAAAAAATATTACTTCAGAAAAAAGTAAGGCTTTAAAAGATTACATTCATATGTTACCAGAATATTCTTCTTTAAAAAAAGAGTTTCATAAACTTACAGAAGAAGGTGTAGATTTTTCTAAGATAAAAGATTGGGCAAATAAAAATTTGTCTATGGGGAGTATCGATGTCAATATTATGACCAAAATTGATAAAGCAAATTATTTAGATAAAGAAATGTTACCTATAGAGTATAATGATGCGCATGCAGCTTTAAGAGGTTTTTCTGAAAGTAAATTAGCTTCATCATTAGTACTTTCTGCAGGTATGAATCCTAGATTATATGCTTATATGAGTAATTTTAAAGATTTTTTTCCTGATGAAAGCGGTTACATTAAAAAGAAAATTATTTTAAAGGTAAGCGATTATAGATCTGCTCTTATTCAAGGAAAATTTTTAGCTAAAAAAGGCTTATGGGTTTCAGAATATAGAATAGAATCTGGATTAAATTGTGGTGGACACGCCTTTGCAACAGATGGTTTTTTAATGGGACCTGTTTTAAAGGAGTTTAAAGAAAATAAAGAAACTCTAAAAAGTACAACATTATCATTATTAATGGAAGCTTTAAAAGATGCCGATAAAATTTTACCTGCTAAGAATTTAGAATTAAAGATTACCACTCAAGGTGGTGTTGGTACCGATGAAGAACATGCTTTTTTAATGGAAGAATATCAATTAGATTCAGTAGGGTGGGGAAGTCCGTTTTTATTGGTTCCAGAAGCTACAAGTGTAGATGCCAAAACGATGGAAAAATTGGCAAGCGCTAAAGAAGAAGACTTGTATTTAAGTAATACATCTCCATTAGGCGTTCCTTTTAATACGCTTAAAGGCAATACAAAAGATATTCAAAAACAACAACATATCGATAAAAATAGACCAGGTAGTGCTTGTCCTAATAAATTTATCGCTTTAAATTACGAATTTAAAGAAACAGGTTTGTGTACTGCATCAAGAGAATATCAGCATTTAAAATTAAAAGAATTAGATGCTTTAGAGTTATCCGCAGAAGATAAAGCACGCAAGTACAATGCAATTATTGAGAAATCTTGCATTTGTGTTGGTTTAAGTACTTCTACATTAATTTTAAATAATGTAAGTACCAAAAAAACGGGCGATGGTGTTTCTGTTTGTCCTGGACCTAATATGGCATATTATGATAAAGTAATGAGCTTACGTGGAATTACAGATCATATTTATGGTAGAAAAAACATGATATCTAGAATAGACAGACCTAATGTTTTTGTAAAAGAGTTATCGCTTTACGTTACGCATTTACAAGAAAAAGTGGCGGATGTTAAAGCTACAATAGATAAAAAACAATTGCGTTATTTATTAAAGTTTAAAAAGAATTTAGAAGCCGGAATTGAGTATTATACAGAATTGTTTTTAGAGAAAAAAGATGCCTTTGTAGATCAAAAAGAAGCGCTTTTAAATGCACTTCAGTTTCAGCAACATAAATTAATATTAATTAGTGAAGAAATTGAAAAGTTAAAGTAATTTTTTTTAGAATTGAACATAAAAAAAGCATCTTTCAATATTTTGAAAGATGCTTTTTAATTTTATAGTAAATTACTAATTATCTAGTAATTGTTTGTTTTCTATCTGGACCAACAGAAACAATAGATACTGGTACACCTGTTTCTTTTTCAATAAAAGCAACATAGTCTAGTAAATTTTGTGGCAATTGATCTGCAGAAGTCATTTTTGTTAAATCATCTTCCCAACCTTTAAATTCGGTATAGTTAACAGAAACATTTTCTGGCTCTATATTGTATGGTAAGTGAGAAATCTCTTCACCTTTATAATTGTAAGAAGTACAAACTTTTAAGGTATCAAATCCAGATAAAACATCACCTTTCATCATCATTAATTGTGTTACACCGTTTACATCTACAGCATATTTTAATGCTACTAAATCTAACCAACCACAACGTCTTGGTCTACCTGTTGTTGCACCAAATTCATGACCAATTCTAGCCATATCTTCACCATCTTTATCAAATAATTCAGTAGGAAAAGGTCCAGAACCAACACGAGTAGTGTATGCTTTAAAGATACCAAAAACTTCACCAATTCTATTTGGAGCAACACCCAAACCAGTACAAGCACCTGCTGCAGTAGTGTTAGAAGAAGTTACAAAAGGATAAGTACCAAAGTCAATATCTAATAAAGATCCTTGTGCTCCTTCAGCTAATATTGTTTTTTTATCTTTTATAGCTTGGTTTAAAAACTCTTCACTATCAATAAAAGCTAAAGTTCTTAATTTATCAATTCCTCTACAAAATTCTGCTTCTAATTCTTTTAAATCATATTCTACTTGAACATCAAAGAATTCTAACATTTTAATATGTTTAGCTGTTAAAGCATCATATTTTTCTTTCCAATCTTCTAATTCTAAATCTCCAACTCTCATTCCGTTTCTACCGGTTTTGTCCATATAAGTTGGGCCAATTCCTTTTAATGTAGAACCAATTTTAGCTTTTCCTTTAGATGTTTCTGAAGCTGCATCTAATAATCTGTGTGTTGGTAAGATTAAGTGTGCTTTTCTAGAAATTAACAATTTAGACGTATAATCTATGTTGTGTTTGTCTAGATTTTCTAATTCTTTTTTAAAGATTACTGGGTCAATTACAACTCCATTACCAACTACATTTAAAGCTGTTTTATGGAATATTCCAGAAGGTATTGTGTGTAAGACATGTTTATGTCCGTCAAAAATTAAAGTATGTCCCGCATTTGGACCACCTTGAAAACGTGCAATGATATCATAGTTTCTTGTAAGTACGTCTACAATTTTACCTTTTCCTTCATCTCCCCATTGTAATCCTAGTAATAAATCTACAGCCATTATAGTTGTGTTAATTGTTGTTTATTGTTGTGTTGTTAATTAAGATTTGTTCTTTTTTGTTCCGTAAAAATAAAGTGAATGATTATGAATATCAATATCAAAAACGTCTTCTATTGTTTTCTTTATAATTTGTATTCTTGGATCACAAAATTCTTTAACTTCTCCAGAATCGGTAAAAATAACGTGATCGTGATTTTTATCGAAATAACTTTTTTCATAACGCGCCATCGATTGTCCATCAAATTGATGTTTTCTAACCAAACCGCAATCTAAAAGTAGGTCTATGGTATTATAAAGTGTAGCTCTACTAACCCTATAATTTTTGTTTTTCATTTTAATATAGAGAGATTCTATATCAAAATGCTCGTCGGCTACATATATTTCTTGAAGTATAGCATAGCGTTCTGGAGTTTTTCTATGCTTATTTTCTCCTAAATAGGTAGTGAAAACTTTTTTTACTATTTCTTGATTTTCAAGAGGATTACTCATTTATGAATGATTTTTTACAAAAAGCAAATTTACAGTTATTTCTTAATAAAATAAGACTTTTAATCAAATGATATTTACAAAGTATTAACACGTTCTACTTTTTTTACGCCTTCTATTTTAAGAAGGTTTTTTATTAGTTTATCTAATTGTGAGCTATTTTTAACACTAATAGAAATTTTTCCTTCAAAAACGCCCTCATCTCCTTTAATGTTTATACTGTTAATAAAAACACCCATATTGTTAGAAATGGTACGAGTTACATCGTTTGCCATTCCTTGATTGTCAACTCCTGATATTTCTAAAATTACTTTAAAATCTTGTTTGGTAGAATCAATCCATTTTGCAGGCATAATTCTATATGCGTAGTTCGATTGTAATGAAATAGCATTCGGACAGTTCATTTTATGAACTTTTATCCCCTCATTTATTGTTAAAAAGCCAAAAACTTTATCTCCAGGTATTGGGTTACAACATTTAGAGAGTTTATAATCTAGTTTTTGTTCATCTTTTCCAAAAACTAAGGCATCAAATTTTTGAGTTACCGCATCGGTATCCGGATGTTCTTTTTCGGCAGTGTTTCTAGTTAATTTGGTTTTAAAGAAATTTAAAATTTTACTATTTCGTTGCGATACAAACGCTTTTAAAAGTGTATTGTCAATAGCACCATTTCCTATTCTATAAAATAAATCGAAACTGGTTCTTAATTTAAAATAGTTTACAAGCTCATTAACCGTTTTATCATTAAAAGTAATTTTTAAATGACGTAGTTTACGCATTAAGATGGCTTTTCCTTCTTCTGCAATTAACTTTTCTTCTTCATTTAAAGCAGCTCTAATTTTTGCTTTTGCTCTTGCGGTAATTACAAAATCTAACCATCTAGAATTGGGTTTGTTAGAGGCTGTAGTTATTACTTCTATTTGGTCACCACTTTTTAGTTGATGACTTAAAGGCATTAATTTTCCGTTAACTTTTGCGCCTCTACATTTTAAACCAACATCTGTATGTATAGAAAATGCAAAATCTAAAGCAGTAGCATTTTTTGGAAGCGATTTTAAATCACCTTTAGGTGTAAAAACGTAAATTTCTTTAGAATATAAATTCAGTTTAAAATTTTCTACAAAATCAACGGCATTTAAAGACTGCGTTTCTAAAGTTTCTTTTAATTTATTTAACCAATCTTCTAATCCGTTATCTTTTGTTTCTCCTTGCTTGTATTTAAAGTGTGCTGCATACCCTTTTTCTGCAATTTCATTCATTCTGCTAGAGCGAATTTGCACTTCTACCCATTGAGAATCTGGCCCAACTACAGTAATGTGCAAGGCTTCATAACCGGTAGATTTAGGTTGCGAAATCCAATCTCTTAATCGAGTAGGGTTTGGCTTAAAATAATCGGTTACAATGGTATAAATTTTCCAAGCATCAAATTTATCATCATTAGAGTTGGGTTCATATATAATTCTAATTGCATATTTATCATAAACCTCATCAAAAGTTACATTTTGATTGATCATTTTTCTACGAATAGAATAAATAGATTTAAACCTACCTTTTATTTCGTATTCAAAATTTTCTTTATCTAAACCAGATTTTAAGGTATCCTCAAAGCGTTGTAAATAATTTTTCTGATCTTCTTTACTTTCTTTTATTTTGCCTAAAATACCATAATAAGCCTCTGGCTCTGTATACTTTAAACCTAAGTCTTCTAGTTCTGTTTTTATATTATACAACCCTAATCGATGTGCTAAAGGAGCATAAATGTATAATGTCTCAGATGCAATTTTCACCTGTTTGTGTGCAGGCATTGCATCCATAGTTTGCATATTGTGCAGTCTGTCTGCAATTTTTATCAAAATAACCCTTACATCATCATTTAATGTTAAGAGCATTTTTCTAAAATTCTCTGCTTGTATAGAGGCGTCTTGCTCTTTGTTTAAGCGAGAAATTTTGGTTAATCCGTTTACAATTTTGGCAATAGTTTCACCAAAAAGATGTTCCATATCTTCTATGGTATACTCTGTATCTTCTACCACATCGTGTAAAAGGGCAGAAGCAATAGAAACGGCATCTAAACCAATTTCATAGGCAACAATTTTGGCTACAGCAATTGGATGGTAAATATAAGGTTCGCCGGTTTTTCTACGTTGCTGAGAATGTGCATCTACAGCAATATCAAAGGCTTTTCTAATAAGTTCTTTATCTTCTTTAGATAAAATCTCATAAGTTCCTTTTAGCAAATCTTTGTATCGTTTTGCTATCTCTTTATTTTCTTCTTCTATGGTTACTGTGTATTCCAAAAACTGAATTTTAAAATTGGGGTTAACTTAAAGTGAAATTAGCAATAAGTATTTTAACATACAAGTATTTCGTTTTCTAAATGCAATTATTTGCTATTTTTGTCCTATGAAAAACATTGGTCTCGCTTTATTACTCTTATTTTTTAGTTTTAACATCTATTCTCAAGATAAAAAAACAAAAAATGCTCTTTTTGAACTTCAAAAAAAGAAAGTTTCTATAAATATTGATAAGGATATTTTTACAAATGTTTACCAAAACATGTACGTATCAAAAAAACCAGAAGCTTTAGTTTTGGCGGTAATTATTCCTATTTCCTATGATGCTCAAAAAGAAAAGGTAAACAACAAAGCAATAAAAAAAGAGATTCCTTTTAAAGGAGAAAAAAAGTTAAATAAAGAAAATGTTTTGGTCTTTTCTGGTACTATAATTAAAAAAGGTATTGAATTTGCAAAACACATATATTACATTAAACAGCAACAAAATACTTGTATAGAATTAACTACAATGTTAGCTGTTAATGCACCTACTAAAGATAAAAATATGATAAAGGCTATTGTTAACTCTGTAATCGAAAAAAATTAACTTTCTAAATTTTCTATTCTTTCCAACAAAGTTGGATGTGAGTAATGCGCAAAAACGTATGCAGGATGCGGAGTTAAATTACTTAAACTATTTTTAGATAATTTTTTAAGTGATGTTATAAGTGCTCTTCCTTCAAATGTTTCTTTAGCAAAATTATCTGCTTGATATTCAAATTTCCGCGACATATAATTCATAAATAATCCTGTTATTTCTGAAATTGGCGAATATAAAATTCCGAAAGCAATTAAACCAATATGAAAACTTGGTTTAGCAACCCCTAATGCTTCTGATAAAATAGGTGTATTAATAAATAGTGAAAGAATAAAAAGAGTAAACCCTGTTAAAAGAATTGATGAGATTAGATTAAAAATGATGTGTTTTCTTTTATAATGACCAACTTCGTGTGCTAAAACAGCTACAATTTCATCTGTATTTAAATCGTTAATTAAGGTGTCATACAAAGTAATTCTTTTTTGAGAACCAAAACCAGAGAAATATGCATTTGCTTTTGTAGAACGTTTAGAGCCATCAATTACAAATATATTATTGATGGTAAAACCTACTTTTTTAGCATATTTTTCTATGGCAGCTTTTAATTCGCCATCCTCTAACGGACTTTGCTTATTGAATAAAGGAACAATCAGTTTTGCATAAAACATGTTCATAAACAAAGAGAATACTGCTACTAGAATCCAAGCGTAAATCCAGAAATTTTTACCTGTTAGTTGATAAAACCATATAATTAAAGCTAAAATTCCGCCACCTAATAAAGCACCCATTAACAAACCCTTTACTTTATCTAACCAGAAAGTTTTTATAGTAGATTTGTTAAAACCAAACTTTTCTTCAATAACAAATGTGCTGTAATAGGAGAGCGGCGTGGTCATAATTTCTGAACCTAACATAATGATTCCAAAGAAAATTAAAGCCACCAAAATAGGGTTCTCTGTATATGTCCTTGCAAAAGAATCTACATATTTAAAACCGTCTATAAAAAAGAAAATTAAGGTTAATAGTGTAGAAAATAATGTGGTTATGTTAGAGAATTTTGCACTTGTTTTTTTATAAGCCTGTGATTTTTTATATTCTTCTTCATCATAAACATCTTTTAGTTTTTCAGGAATTTTATCATCAAAATGTTTTTCATTTAAAACATCTAAGATTTTATCAACAATAAAACTGATAATTATAATGGAAATAATAATGTAAAATAAAGTAGTTGGTTGCATAAATATTTTGAAAACTTTGACTTATAATTTGTGTGTTATTTTTGGTAATAGGAAAGAATACTTTTATTAAAAATGTAATTTCATGCCTTCGTGCGTTCCTTTAAAACCTAAGTTTTCGTAAAATTGAATGGCTCTAGGTCTTTGTTTATCTGAAGTTAATTGCACTACATGTACTCCTTTTTCTTTGGCTTTTTGTATTGCCCATTCAAATACTTTTTTTCCGATTCCGAGTCCTCTTTGATCATTTCTTATAAATACATTTTCTATTTGTGCTCTTGTTCCGCCACAATAACTTAAATATTGAATATAGGTAATTTGTAAAGTTCCAATAACCTCTAAATTTTCATTTTCTACTACAATCAATTCTTGATTTTTATCGGCATCAATTATTTGAAATGCTTTTAGATAAGAATCTGGTAGAGGGGTTTGAAAGTTTTCTCTTTTTTTACCAAGTTCATCATCTGCCATCATTTCTACGATTATAGAAATATCTTTTTGAGTTGCTTTTCTAAAAATCATTACTTTTTACACTTTAATAGAAATACCTATTTTATTTTTTATGTTCTTTACTCGCGTAAATTGCAGCTCCAATAATACCCGCATTGTTTTTATATTCCGCTACTTTAACCTTTACTTCGGTTTGTAAATGTTCTTTAAAACCGTCATATCTTTTGCTAATACCTCCACCTAAAACAATTAAACTAGGTGTGTAAACAATTCTAATATATTCTAATAAAGAATCGAATCTTATTGCCCAATCTTTTAATTTTAAGTTCTCTTTTTTTCTTACGGAATCTGCTGTATGAAATTCAATTATTTCACCATTTGTATGCAACATTTTACCTATTTCTAAATTAGGAATTAAGTTACCGTTAAAAAATAAACCAGAACCTATTCCGGTACCAATGGTAATCATAATAACAACACCTTTTTCTTTTTTAGCAGCTCCTAAACTTACCTCAGCTAAACCTGCCAAATCTGCATCGTTACTAACATAAAAAGGTAATTTACATTCTTTTCTAAATAATTTATCTACTTTTATGTCTAACCATTTTTCACTTAAATTTCCTGGATGAATGCATTTACCGTTTACAATTGTGGTAGGAAAACTACAACCTACAGCCTTTTTCCAGTTAAAAAAAACGATCATTTGGTTTATAACCTTTGCAACAGCTTCTGGAGTTGCAGGTTTTGGAGTGTCTATTCTATGTCTTTCAGAAAGTAATTCTCCTGTTTTGGTGTTTACAATTGCGGCTTTAATTCCAGATCCACCTATATCAATTCCTAATACTTTCATTCTTTATAACTTAAAATTTCTTTGTCTTTTTGCTTCAAACAGAATAATTGCAGCAGAAACAGAAACATTCATAGAATCTATTTGTCCTTGCATGGGAATATTTATATTTTGAGAAGCAGCTTCTCTCCAAATTTCTGTTAAACCAGTAGCTTCTGTACCCACAACTATTGCAGTACTTTTTGTGTAATTTTCTTGATGATATTCATTAGAATTTTGCAAAGTAGCAGCATAAATATCAATATTTTTTTCTTGAAGAAACGCAATTATTTCTTCGGATGTGCCTACCGCAATTTGATTGGTAAAAACACAACCAACACTAGATCTTATAATATTGGCATTGTACAAATCGCTTTTAGGATTTGCTATAAAAACAGCATCAATATTTGCAGCATCGGCAGTTCTTAGTAAAGCACCAATATTTCCAGGTTTTTCAACACCTTCTGCAACTAAAATTAGTGGATTTTTGGTTTTAAATTGAATGTTTTTTAAGGAGAAGTCTTTCGCTTTTGTTACCGCTATAATACCTTCTGTAGAATCTCTATAAGCCAATTTTTGATAGACCTCTTTAGAAATTAAAATTCTATTTACATTGGCGTTAAAAAGGTGTAAAATTTCATTCTCTGAAATTAGATCAGGATTAAAAAGAATGGTATCAAACTCATAATTAGCAGAAATTGCTAATGTAATTTCTCGTTTTCCTTCAATAATAAAGAGTTCCTGTTTTTTTCGTTCACGAGCTTTATCTTGCAGTTTTAGCAAGTTTTTTACGTACGGATTTTGGATACTAGTTATTTCTTTCATTAGTACAAATATACCTAATTATAGGTATTGACTAAGTAGTAAATTATAACAATATTTGTAGCTTAATAAACCAAATTATTAATTTTAGAGTATTAAATGTATTTTAATTAAATTTTCTATGAAAAGGAAAGATAAAAACAGGTTTATTATAAATTATTTTTGATAAAAAGGCTCGCTAATAGTGAGTCTTTTTTGTTTACTGATATGGGGAATTTGCTAACTATTACAAAATATACAACGTTTTATAATTAAAAAAAGGTTGTCTTTTTACAGACAACCTTTTACATAAAACCAAACTAAAACTAACTAATTATTTTAAACTTTCTAATAGTTTTTCTGCAACTAATTCTGATGAAGCAGGATTTTGACCTGTAATTAAATTACCATCTTGTACAGCATACGGAGCCCAGTTTTCTCCATTAGAATAAAAAGCACCACTTTCTATTAACATGTCTTCTAATAATAACGGTACAACTTCTGTTAAACCAACGGCAGCTTCTTCTTTATTAGAAAAACCAGTTATTTTTTTACCTTTTACCAATGCTTTTCCTTCTGCATTTTTTACATCTCTTAATACTGCAGGAGCATGACATACAAATGCAATAGGTTTTGCTTGAGTATTAAATTTTTCGATTAATGCAACAGACACTTTATCATTGGTTAAATCCCATAAAGGCCCATGACCACCAGGATAAAAAACAGCGTCAAAATCATCTGGATTCATATCTGCTAATACTTTTGTGTTGGCAATTTTAGATTTAGCATCAGCATCATTATTATAACGATCTGTAGCTGCTGTAGCTGCATCTGGTGCATCACTACTTGGGTCTATTGGTGCAGCGCCACCTTTTGGTGTTGCAATAGTAATGTTGGCTCCTTTATCTAATAAAGTGTAATATGGAGTAGCAAATTCTTCTACCCAAAATCCTGTTTTTTTTCCGGTATCACCTAACTTATCGTGAGATGTTAATACAAATAATATATTCATTTTTTTATCTTTTTTAATTGTTGATTTTACTTCTAAAACTTTTTTAGAAGTTGTTTCTTTTTTTACATCCTTACAACCCGAGGCTGTAATAATAGTAAGTGTTAAAGCTATTATTTTTGTAATTTTCATACTTAAAATTAGTAAGACATTTTTACAATTTCTTTTACTTTATCTGGAGACAAGTTTTGGTGTTCACCTAAACCTAACCAACCACGATCTGTAAAACGTTTTGCTATTTCTTCTGCAGTTCCTTCATAATCATCTGTGTAATTAGATAATTTGGTGTCTATACCTAATTTATGAAAAAAGTCTACTGTTTTTTCTATAGCATCGTAAGCTTTATCGTCTTTACTTCCTTTTTTAATTTTCCAAACACGATCTGCATATCGAGCTAATTTTGCTTTTTTAGTATCAAAATTATACTTGTAATGACTAGGAGCAATAATTGCTAAAGTACGCGCGTGGTCTATACCAAATAAAGCGGTAAGTTCATGTCCCATTGCGTGAACAGCCCAATCTGTTGGTACCCCTTTTTGTATTAAACCATTTAAAGCCATTGTACAACTCCACATAAAATTAGCAGCAGCTTTATAATTTGTAGGGTCTTTTAAAACCTTAGGAGCAACTTTAATTAACGTTTGTAAAATACTTTCTGCAAAACGATCTTGTAACATAGCACCTACTGGGTAAGTCATGTATTGTTCTAAAACGTGCGTAAAAGCATCTGCAATTCCGTTTGCCAATTGACGTTTTGGAATAGAAGCAATAACTTGTGGGTCTAGAATAGAAAACTGAGGAAATAGACCTGGCCCCCCCATTGCTAATTTTTCTTTAGTTTCTCTTCTTGTAATTACTGCACCAGAATTCATTTCAGATCCTGTAGCTGGTAATGTTAACACCGTACCAAATGGCATTCCTTTTTCTGTTCTAATATTTTTGGTTAAAATATCCCAAGGAGTTTCTCCATCAAACACAGCTGCTGCAGATAAAAATTTGGTTCCGTCTATTACAGAACCTCCACCTACGGCTAATAAATAGGTGATATTTTCTTCTTTAACCACTTTTAAAGCTTCCATTAAAGTTGCGTATTCTGGGTTTGCAGGGATTCCTCCAAACTCTACAAGTTCAATATTTGCTAAGGCTTTTTTTACCTGATCGTAAATTCCGTTTTTCTTGATACTTCCGCCACCATATAATAATAATACTTTGGCATTTTTAGGTATTTCTGTTTCTAATTGTTTAATTGTGTCCTTTCCAAAAATAATTTTGGTTGGGTTTTTAAATTCAAAATTGTTCATCTTCTTTTCTTTTTTAAATTTTAACGATCATTTTTCCTTTGTTTTTACCTTCAAATAAATCGATAAAAGCATTGGGTATATTATCAAAACCATCTATAATGGTTTCTGTATATGTTAATTTTCCTTCTAATAACCAGGTAGATAATTGTTTCATTGCTTCAGGAAATTTATCCGCATAATTAGAAACAATAAACCCTTGCATTAAAGCACTGTTTTTAACTAAAAAGGGTTGTACGCTTAAACTTGTAGGTAATTCTGTTTCGTTATAAACAGAAATTGCACCACAGATAATAATTCTAGCAAAACGGTTGATATTGAAAAATACGGCATCAGATATTGGTCCGCCAACATTATCAAAATAAATATCTACCCCGTTTGGCGCTAGTTTTTTAATATCAGCATTAATGTCTTTACTTGTGTTGTAATTGATACCAGCATCAAAACCAAATTTAGTTTTAAGCATTGCAATTTTTTCATCAGTACCTGCAATCCCAATTACATTAAGTCCCATTATTTTAGCTATTTGCCCAACAATAGAACCAACAGCACCAGCAGCACCAGAAACTACAATGGTTTCTCCCGCAACAGGTTTCCCTATTTGATTTAAACCTAAATAGGCTGTTAAACCGGTCATACCTAACACACCTAAATAAGTACTTAAAGGAGCTTTAGAACCATCAACTTTTAAAAGACCTTCGCCATTAGAAACTTGTTGTGTTTGCCAATTTAACATTCCAGAAACAAAATCACCTTCTTTAAAATTCTCGTTTTTAGAAGCAATAACTTTAGCAATAACACCAGATTGTACTGGTTTATTCAATTCAAAAGAAGGAACATACGATTTTGCAGCACTCATTCTTCCTCTTAAATAAGGATCAACAGAAACGTAAGCTGTTTCTAAAAGAATTTCTCCTTTCTTAATTTCAATTTCTGTATTGTCTGTTAAGAATTCAAAATTAGAAACAGTAGGTTTCCCTTCGGGTCTATTGTTTAATAATATTGTTTTATTCATATTATTTTTATTCTATAACGGTTACTAAATCTGTCATTGGTTTTCTAACTTTTACTAAGTTTACCAACCAATCTTTATCTTCTGCTCTATAACCAATTGGTAATAAAACTGCACTACGTAAACCTTTTTCACGCAGGCCTAAAATTTCATCTACAGCGTTTGCATCAAAACCTTCTAATGGAGTTGCATCTACACCTTCATAAGCAGCAGCTGTAATAGCATTTGCAAAAGCAATATAGGCTTGTTTTGCAGCATGATTAAAGTTTTCTTCTGCATCTTTTTGAGGATACATGCCTAATAACATTTGGCGGTAAACTTCCCAACCTTCGTTTTTAAAACCACGAATTTCATTTGTTAAATCGAACATATAATTAATACGATCTTCCGTATAAGTATCCCAAGCAGCAAAAACAAGTAGGTGAGAACAGTCTGTTATTACAGATTGATTCCAAGCTACTGGTTTAATTTTTTCTTTAATATCTTGATTTTTAATGACAAAAATTTCAAACGGTTGTAAACCACTTGATGTTGGCGATAAACGTGCAGCTTCTAAGATACGTTCTATTTTATCTTCAGAAACTTTCTCTCCATTCATTGCTTTAGCAGCATATCTCCAGTTTAATTTATCTAATAATTCCATCTATTTAATTTTAATTGTTTATTGAAATTTGTTTTATATCGTTTGAGGGTATAATTACCTCGGTATTACTTTTATTGTTTGCTAAAAGGATCATTGCCTTTGCAATACTTTCAGCATTTATTATCTGATACTTTTTTAGTTTTCCTATAAATAATGGTTGAATGATTTTAAAAACCACTAAACCAATTTTTTCTAAGAACCGTTGCTCTTTTCGTTCTCCATCAATTAAAGAAGGTCTTAAAATAAAGGTGTTTTTAATGTTTTGCTGTAAAACACTTTGTTCCATTTCTCCTTTTGTTTTGTTATAAAAAACAGTACTATTTTTATTGGCTCCCATGGCAGAAATTACTAAAAAAGTGGGGATGTTGTTCTCTTTAGCTAATTTTGCTGCAGCTACAGGAATTCCATAATCTATCTTTTTATAAAGCGTTCTATCTGGTGTTTTTTTAGCAGTAGTGCCAATACAACAGTATACTTCGTCTGCTTTAAAATCGTCTTTAAATTGTTCTAAATTTAAAAGATCACCTGTAAATTGAATCACTTTTTTAGGTAGTCCTTCTATTTTAGAACGAGAAAACAGTTTTATGCTTTTGTATTGTTCATCTTCTATTAATTTTTGAAGAATATTGTTACCTGTTAAGCCGGTTGCACCTAGTATAATAGCCGTTTTTTTCATTCTATTTACTGACTTTTATACTGTTCCAAGCAGATTGATATGCTTCTTCTAAATGCGTTTCATCTAACTTAAAAGAACCTCTTTTTTCTGCCATCATTAAAAAAGATAAAGGATTGATTGCATAAGCATACAATAAATATTCTGACATAGGTTTTATAATGCCCTCTTTTTTACCTTTAATCCAAAGGTCGAGTAGGGGTTGTAAATGTTTAATTCCCTCTTGTCTACTTGGTTCATCAATCATTGGTGTATTGTCACATTGAGCTAAAAACATAGCGTTTTCACACTCCTTTAATTTAAAGTTTGCAATGCGATTCCAAATTAATTTAAAGCCTTCTTCTATAGGCATATTAGCATCATAAGTTTCAAAAGCATAATCTGTATATCTTGCTTTTACTTCTATATATGTTTTGTTTACCAAATCTTGTTTGTTTTCAAAATACAAGTAAATGGTTGCAGGAGAAACGTTAGCCATTTTAGCAATTTTACTCATAGGTGTTGCATGAAAACCGTTATTGTTTACCAACTCTATAGTTGCTTTTATTAAAGCGTTTCTTTTATCGATACTTTTTTGAAGTTTTGCCATTACTTATTTTTTTTGAAATTTATAGGCCAAAGCAATTAATATAAACTGTATTGGTAATCTTATAACAGCTGCTTTATGGCTACCAATAGCTGGTGTATCCGTAAATACATCCCAAATATGAATCGGTAAAAACAGTAGCATCAAAATTAAAATTCCGATTGCAGCTAACTTTGAGTATTTTGGTATTATTAAAAATACCCCTAAAAGTATTTCTACAATTCCGGATGCATAAATTATAAAGCTTTTAAATGGTAAAAAATCAGGAACAAACACTGAAAAAAAATCAGGTTTTATAAAATGTTGACTCCCTGCATATATCATAAATAAAGCGAACACGATGCGTAAAAGATTCCAAAAATGTTTCATTACTTTGTTTTAGACTTCAAAGATATGAATAAAAATGAATGTTCATTCTTTTTTAACAAATCTTTATATTTATACTATTATAAGATTAAATGATACCACACGTTATTAACTAATTAAAAAGGGGAGAGGCAATAAATAAGATCATAAAATGATAAATAGGTATCTTTGATATCTAATTTATAGATTTCCTTAAGTGCAAACACCTTCTATTAAAAATTATACCATTAACGATATTGTTGATCTACTTGGAGACAAACCACAAAAAGATAGTGATTTGCACATTCATTTGTCTAAAAATAATTTTGATGAAACCCCTTTTATAGAACCCTTTAGAGCTGGTAATTATACTTTTTTATTGATACTTAAAGGTACTTTTAAAGTACAATTAAATTTAATTACACATATACTGCAAGCTGGTGAGATGATTACTATAAAACCTCAAACGGTTTTACAGATTGTTGAAACGAGTCATAATTTAGAAATTATAGGCGTTAGTTTTACCATAGATTTTATTTTTAAAATACTTTTAAATAAAAACGAATTTAAAGGTGTCGATTTTTTAACAGCTAATAGTTATCCTAAGTTAAAATTAACAAAAGAAGAAGAAGCTACTTCTGTACTGCTCTCTAAATTATTAGCAAAAAACAACGATGCAGGTACTACTGATATGCCTTATAGAAATGAAATTATTATGCATTCTTTTGGTTTGTTGTTATATCATTACGGAGCTATTTTTAAAAGGGAACACCCTAATTTAGATGCACATTTATCTAGACAACAAGAAATAACACTTCGTTTTTTAAAAAAATTAAATGATCATTTTAAAAATGAGCGTTCTGTAAAATTTTATGCAGAAAGTATGTTTTTAACACCAGGGCATTTATCTAAAGTATTAAAAGATGTTTCGGGTAAAACTGCTGGTCAATTAATAGATGATGCCGTTATTATGGAAGCTAAATTGCTTTTAAGTAACCCTTTATTAAGTATTTCTCAAATTGCAAATGAATTAAAGTTTAGCGATCAATCTTTTTTTGGTAAATATTTTAAGAAAAATACAGGATTATCACCCTCTAAATTTAGAAAAATTACTTCTTAACTTTTTAAGAATTTAGAATTTTTTATTCAGAGAATACCAATATCAATAAGATAGCACTGTTTTTTATTATCATCGATTTAGACCAATATATCCTTTTTTTAGACTACTGTTTAGTGGGGTATATTTTTTACCTTTGATACAAACTAAAGATACTAAATTATGAGTATTATCGTAGCCACTAATTTTTCTAAGTTATCTGAAAATGCAGTTTTATATGCAGCGGCATTAGCCCAAGAATTTAATACTAAATTAGTGTTATTTAACACCTTTAGATTACCTGTGCATGTTGCAAACAGTAGATTGCCTGCATCTTCTGTAGATCATTTTTTTCAAATAAATAAAAACAAATTAAAAGAAAACGCTTTAAAAATAAGCAAAGAATTTAATATAGAAGTATCCTATAAAAGCAGTTATACCAATTTAGAGGAAGAAGTAGATTCTTTAATGAAACTGTATAAGGCGCGTTTTATTGTTATTGGTATGTCTCCTAAATCTTTAGAACAAAATTTACTTGGCAATCCTACAACTACCTTAATTAGTATGAAAGAATTTCCGGTATTGGCAATTCCTCTTTGTGCTAAGTTTAAGGGGATTAAAAACATCCTTTTTGCCTGTGATTTACTAGAAGGTGTTCCGTTAAAAACGTTGGCAAAATTACGTCAGGTTTCTCTTAGTTTAAAAGCAATTGTTACTGTTTTTTATGTTGATAAAAAAGTAGAAGAGTTGCAAACAGAAATTAATACTAATTTAGATAAAGAATTAGAAGACGTTACCCTTTTGTATAAAAATGTAAAATCGAATTCGGTTATAGATGCCATAGAAGCAGAAGTAAAAAAATCGAATTCAGATCTTTTAGTAATGATGCCCAAAAGGTATGGTTTTTGGGAATCTATCCTTCATAAAAGTAAAACAAGAATGATGGCTTCTGGCTTAAATATTCCTTTACTTTCAATACCTATTAAAAAATAAGTTTTTAAAATTAATCCGTTATTTAGACCAATATTAATAAGTGTCTATATATTAATTTTACTATTTTTTTTGTTTAAAAGCTATCTTCTTGATAGCTTTTTTTGTGTGTATCAGAAATAGGTAAATGTATCCTTTTTATAATGGAATGATATTCTAAATAATAATAAAAGATAAATTTGTCCGTTATAAAAAATGTAATATATTTGCGGTATTAAATAAAATATTAATATGTTTTCAAAAACTTGTGAATACGGTCTTAGAGCAGTGCTTTTTATTGCAGAACAGAGTTCTGATAATAAGAAGGTGAGTATGAGTACCATATCACAAGAAATTAATTCGCCACAAGCTTTTACAGCTAAAATTTTACAACAACTTACAAGAAACAAGGTTGTAAAATCTGTTAAAGGTCCTTATGGAGGCTTTACCATTGAAGCAGAAAAAATGGATACTAAATTAAGTGAAATTGTTAGTATTTTAGATGGAGATGCTATTTATGTGGGCTGTGGTTTAGGACTTAAACAATGTGACGCAAATTCACCTTGTCCGCTACATTTTAAGTTTGTTGATATTAGAAATAATTTAAAAAACATGTTAGAAAACACTTCTATAAAATCTATTCTTAATGATATGACTTTAGAAGGATTTATTTTAAAACGCTAAAATTTATCACAATAAAAGATATAAAGGTCTTTTAGTTCTTTATACCTTAATTAAAACAAAAATTATGAAACCAGCATCTTTAACAGAAAATCTTATCTACGGAGAAGATAAACCAACAGTAACCGTATTACTAAAAACAGCAACCACAAAAGAAATAAGAATCCTTATGAAAAAAGGACAACAAATGAAAGAACACAAAGCTCCGTTTCCTATCGTTATAGAATTATTTGAAGGAAGTATAGATTTTGGAGTAGCAGGAGAAAAACAAGTATTAAAAAGAGGAGATCTAATTGCGTTAGACGCAAATGTTCCGCATGATTTATACTGTAAAGAAGATTGTATTATTAGACTTACAGTTTCAGTTGCAGACAGTGTACAAAGAGTAAAAGACGTAGTATAATTTATAATAATAACAGAGAGATGAAAAAAGTTTGGATCGCATTTGCTAGTGTAGTAACCCTTTCCTTTATAGTACTTATATGGGTAGGTACAGAGGTATATCAAACACAACCACCTATACCAGAAACCGTTATCATACAAGAAACCGGAGAAATATTTTTAACCAAAGCAGACATACAAATTGGTCAGAATGTTTGGGAATCTATTGGAGGAATGGAAGTAGGTTCTATTTGGGGACATGGTAGTTATGTTGCACCAGATTGGTCTGCAGATTGGATACATAAAGAAGCTGTATTTATGTTGAATGCTTGGGCAAAAAAAGATTTTAATTCAACCTATGAAGATTTAGGTGTAGAAAATAAAGCAGCTTTAAAAGCACGTTTAATTAAAAATATTAAAACAAATACTTACAATGCTAAAACAGGAAGCATCACTATTTCTAAAGATCGTTATGCTGCTATTTTAGAGAATTATAAGCATTATACAGATATTTTTTCTAACGGACATGAAAAGTATGCAATTCCTAAAGGAGCTTTAGAAGACACCACTAAATTAGCACAATTAAATGCTTTTTTATTCTGGACTTCTTGGGCAGCAAGTACTAACAGACCAGAAAAAGAGTATACTTATACTTCTAATTGGCCGTTTGAACCATTAATTGACAATACAATTACGCCAGATTCTCAAATATGGTCAGGATTTTCTATAATACTTTTATTATTGTTTATTGGAGGATTAACTTATTACTACATTCGTAATCACGAAAAAGGTGAAGCAGTAAAGCACCCAGATAAAGATCCTTTAGATACTTTAATCTTAACGAGATCTCAAAGAGCCGTTTTAAAATATTTTATTGTAATCTCATTATTAATAGCTTTACAAGTAGTTTTAGGAGCTTTAACAGTACATTATACGGTAGAAGGACAAGCATTTTTTGGTTTTGATTTATCTAGTTTTCTTCCATATTCAATTACAAGAACTTGGCATACACAATTGGCTGTATTTTGGATTGCAGCAACATGGTTAGCAACAGGATTATTTTTAGCACCAATGATTAGTGGTAAAGAAATGAAGTTTCAAATTTTCGGAATCAATTTTCTTTTTATCGCCTTATTAATTATTGTATTAGGTTCTATGATGGGCGAGTGGTTAGGTGTACATCAATTTTTAGATTTAACTACCAATTTCTTCTTTGGTCATCAAGGATATGAATACATGGATTTAGGTAGATTCTGGCAAATATTTTTAGGTATTGGCTTGGTTTTATGGGTTCTTATGGTGGGTAGACACGTGGTGTATGCAATTAAGAAAAATGATGATTCTAAACACTTATTAATCATATTATTGATTTCTGTAATTGCCATTGGTATGTTTTTCTTCTCAGGATTAATGTACGGAGAAAACAGTAGCTTACCTGTAATTAATTATTGGAGATGGTGGTTGGTACACCTTTGGGTAGAAGGTTTCTTCGAAGTTTTTGCAACCGTTATTATTGCATTTATTTTCTTAAGAATGAAAATTTTATCAGCAAAAACAGCAGGAAAAGCATCGATAGCTTCTGCAACGATCTTTTTAGCAGGTGGAATTATAGGAACTTTACACCACTTATATTATTCTGGTACACCTGTGCAAGCAATTGCTTTAGGGGCTACATTTAGTGCTTTAGAGGTTGTACCGTTAACTTTAATGGGATTTGAGATTCGTGAAAATTGGAACCTTTTAAAATCTAATGAATGGATGCAGAAATACAAATGGCCAATATTTTTCTTTATTGCTGTTGCATTTTGGAACATGGTAGGTGCAGGTGTATTTGGTTTCTTAATTAACCCACCAATTGCATTGTATTATATTCAAGGGTTAAATACCACAGCAGTGCATGCGCATACCGCTTTATTTGGTGTGTACGGTTTATTAGGAATGGGCTTTATTATTATCTGTTTACGTTTTTATTCAGACAGAGTTTGGAGTTCTGTAAAACTAAAAAGAGCTTTTTGGTTGTTAAATATTGGTTTAGTTGCCATGGTGTTTTTAAGTATGTTACCCGTAGGTTTAATACAAGCGTATACATCAATTACAAAAGGATATTCTTTTGCTAGAGATGCCGAATTATTGTATTCTCCAACAGTACAAACGTTTAAATGGATGCGTATGATTGGTGATGTTATATTCTCTGGAGGTATCTTTTATTTCTGTTGGTTTACCATACAAGAAACTATTTATTGCATCAAAAAGAAAAATTAAGTTTAAATGTATAAATAATCCGCACAAGCTGAATTTCGGTTTGTGCGGATTTAATATTTTATAAAATGAAAGAAATAGAAAATAGAGAAGATATTTACGTATTGGTTACTACTTTTTATGATGCTATTAGAAAAAACGACCTTTTAGGCCCTATTTTTAATCATCATTTAAGTAAAGAGCAATGGCCACCTCACTTAGAAAAATTAACTGATTTTTGGGTAACAGCCTTATTAGGTGATGTTTGTTTTAAAGGAAGCCCTAGCAAAGCGCATTTAAAAGTAGATAAGTTTCTAAATCATACTATGAGTCAAGTTCACTTTGGCAAATGGTTAGAAATTTGGTTTACAACCATAGATTCTTTATACGAAGGAGAGGTTGCTCAAAGAGCCAAAGATGCTTCTAGAAGAATGGCTACAGGGCAATATTTATATGTTTTTAAAAATAGAGAGTCTTAAAATAGTTTCTTATTGTAAAATTATTTTTTATTCTAAATAAGAATTGTATCCATAAAATGATTGTCTTCACTTTTTTAAGCAATTGTATATATTTAAAAAGTCGAATTAATAATTCTACAAAAAAGCGTAACGTGATAAATGTCAGTAAGTATTTTTTAGAGTTGCTTTAGTTTCGCGTTTAGAAATATATTTGTTGATTTCATATAAATGATCGTCAGTTAAACAAAACCCAATGATAAATACAAAACATCTTCTTGTTATTTTAATTTTTATATCAAGTTTTAGTCATGCGCAAAGTAATAAGCTAAAACTAAACTTAGATGAAACAGGTAAAACCTATATAAAAGCTTCTCTTAGAATGCAATTATGGGCTAGATATATGGATACCAATCCTGGTACAACCATAAATAATGAAGCAGCTAATAATGTTTTTGATGTTTCTCTAAGAAGAGTTAGAATGGGCCTTTCGGCACAATTAACGCCTAAATTATATGTATATTCTTTGTTTGGCGGAAATAATATGAATAGTAAATCTGAAAAAGATTTTAAGTTTGGTGTTTTAGATCTATATGCAGAATACGAGTTTGCAAAGGTATTTGCTTTAGGTGTTGGAGAGTCGGGTTGGGAAGGTTTAAATAGATGGAATGTAAGAAGTAGTGTTACTTTAATGTCTGTTGATGCGCCTCTTTTTTCATTATTAACGGTAAACAAAAATGATGATATTGCTCGTACTTTAGGTATTTGGGCCAAAGGGCAAATACATAAATTCGATTATGTTATAGCTTTAAAAGATCCTATTCAATATGGTGTAGCTGCAACGGAAGGCAAAGTAGATTATGCTAAAAATAAACCTAGAAAAAGAATTTCTGGTTATGTAAAATATGAGTTTTTAGATAATGAAAGTAACAAATCTGCTTATAGCGGAGGCGCAGGAACTTATTTAGGTACAAAGAATATTTTAAACTTAGGAGCTGGTTTTATGAATCAACCTAAAATGACTTCTCAGCTTGTAAATGGTATCGAAAAATATTACGATTTTAAAAATTGGGCAGTAGATATATTTTATGATGCTCCTTTAAATAAAGAAAAAGGTACGGCAATTACCACGTATTTGGGCTATAATCATAATGATTTTGGTCCTAATTATATTAGAAACGTGGGTGCTAATGATATTACTTCTGGTGGGACTTCTTTTAATGGTAGTGGTAATGATTTTCCGATGATGGGTACCGGAAACACTACCTTTTTTCAATTAGGATATTTACTAGCAAAGGGTAAAAAAAGCTATCAATTACAACCTAATATTGCTATACAATATTCAGATTTTGAAGGGTTAGATGATGCCATGGTGGTGTATGATTTAGGGATAAATTGTTTCTTTAAAGGACACGGTAATAAATTAAGTTTAGGTTATCAAAACAGACCTGTTTATCAAAATATAAATAATCAAGTAAAAGTAGATGAACGTAAAGGAATGTTTGTGTTGCAATATCAAATAATAGTAAACTAAATACAGTAACAGTAACTTATTTATCAACCAAACTTTCTAGCGCATAAAATAACCGATTTGCAGCGTTTTCTTGCGACCCGAAAATAGAACGATATAATTCTCCTTTTTCAGTAATTAATAGCCACTGTGGCGTTCCTTCTGCTTTAAATTGATCGTAAACTTTGTGGTTTTTATCAATATAAATAGGAAAAGGATTCTCGCCACTCGTAAAAATACTTTTAATATTCTTTTTATTTCCTTCTCTGTTTATAAAATCGGCATGAATACCCGCCACTTGAATTGATGGAAATTTCTGATGAAAATCATAAGCCAATGGAATGGCACGTCCTGTACACCCCAAACAATCGTTGTTATAAATAATCAATAGTAAAACTTTATTTTTATAAGCAGTCATTAAATCTACCGGAACTTCATCTAAATCTAAAACAGGTATCGATTTTATAAAACTATGCATCTATATTTTTGGCTTTTAGAGTGATATACAAATTTAAGGTTTCGTTGTTTATTATTAACAAAATATTACCTTAAAAACGTACTGCTTTCTGTAATTTTGTTAGGGTAAAAAAGACTTTATATTTCTCATAAATTATTGATTAAAAGTATTATGAAAACTCAAAATACAGCGTATTCTATTTTAGATCTTGCCTTGGTTTCTAAAGATCATACTTTAAAAGAAACCTTTAATAATGTATTAGAATTGGCACAAAATGCCGAAACATTTGGGTACACACGTTACTGGTTGGCAGAACATCATAATTCTACAAATATTGGTAGTATTGCTACTTCTATTTTAATTGGGTATGCTGCACAAGGCACTAAAACGCTTCGTATTGGTTCTGGAGGCGTTATGTTACCCAATCATTCTCCTTTAATTGTTGCAGAACAATTTGGTACATTAGGTACTTTGTATCCCGATAGAATAGATTTAGGTTTGGGTAGAGCACCCGGAACAGACAGAGAAACTGCGCAAGCCATACGATCGGACTTTATGCAAGCGGCACAATCTTTTCCGCAGGAAATAGAAAAGATTCAAACGTATTTTTCAGTAGAAAATAAAGATGCAAAAGTACGTGCTACCGTTGCAGAAGGAGTAAACGTGCCGCTTTATGTTTTAGGTTCTAGTACAGATAGTGCACATTTAGCGGCCAAAAAAGGATTGCCTTATGCATTTGCGAGTCATTTTGCAACCGCCCATTTGTGGGATGCTTTGGCTATTTATCGTAAAGAATTTAAACCTTCGGATGTTTTACAAAAACCGTATACCATTGTAGGGGTAAATATTATTATTGCCGATACAGATGAAGAGGCAGCCAATTTATCAACCTCATTAATTCGGATGATTGTAGGTTTATTTACAGGAAAAAGAGATTTTGTACAACCACCTACAGAAATGACGGAATATTATAAAGAGATATTACAAAATCCGCAGGTACATCAAATGCTTAAATATTCTTTTATAGGAAGTAAAGCAACCGTAAAAGCACAAGTAAAAGAGTTTTTAGAACAAACCGAAGCAGATGAATTGATTGCAGTAACTAATATTTATGATATAAAAGATAGAGTACATTCTTATGAGTTATTTGCAGAAATAATGAAAGAGTTAAATTAATTTTTTTGACTAATAATAGTTTTCGATTTTTTTAAGAAGTATATTTACCTGTGTTTTAGAGATTAAAAAAGAATCTAGTGCTTAAAAATAACAGTGCCAAACTTTATAAATTAAATGTAAAAACACCGGTAAATTTAGTTTTATCAGGCGGAGGCATTAAATGTGCCGCACATTTGGCATTGATAGAAAAGATAGAAGAATTGGGTTTAAAAATTAATGCAATTTCTGGGAGTAGTGGTGGCGCTTTGGTAGCCTCTTTATATGCTTCTGGGATTTCTACGCAAGAAATTTTAGAGATTTTTAAAAGAACGAGTCTTTTTAAGTTTTCTTTTTTAAGCATTACAAAAGCAGGGCTTTTTGACACTTTTTTATTTAAATCGATTATTGAAAACAAGATAAAAAATAAATTTAGCGATTTAGAAATCCCTATTTATGTAGCTGCTTCTAACATGCAAAGTGGCAAACCTCGTTACTTTAGTAAAGGTAAATTATTAAAACCAGTGTTGGCATCTTGTGCTATTCCTGGTATTTTTAGCCCTATTATCATCAATAAAACTTTGTATTCTGATGGAGGAATTTTAGATAATTTTCCAATGAAACCATTTCAAAAATCAGAATTTCCAATTATTGGTAGTTATGTAGGAGAACCTGATGTAAAAACACCCCAACAACTAAATACAACCTTAAAAGTAATTGCACATGCATCTTATTTAAAAGCACATGCAGCAGAAAATTTTAAGTTTGCAAATACAAAAGTTACTATTAGTTTTCCGTTGTCTGAATATTCTGGATTGGATAATAAAGATTCAGAGAAAATTTACAACCTAGGAAAAGAGTATTTGAATACAACCTTGTAATCTATAAAATTATGATAAAGGATGTATTAAAAAGGACTTTATTTTGTTCGTTTTATTTTTATAGAATTTTGACGAGTATCAAAAATGTCAGTAATTTTTATAAAACCATTTTCTTTGTCAATAGAATAAATTAGTTTGTAGTTTTTAAAAACTAAATATCGATATTCTATTTTTCGCTGTTTTAAGTATTCTTCTACTTGTCCAATTTGCGGTGATTCTATTAACTTTTTGGATTCGTTAATACGTTCTTTTACAAGTTACCAGCTTTAGTTACATAATATTCATAGATTTCGTCAAGTTGCATTTCTGCAAATTCAGACCAAATAATTTTAAAGTTCATTATTCGTATTTCGCTAAAAGTTCAGAACTGCTTTTAAATCGATTATTTTTAAAATCAGCTTCCGATTGGTCAATTCGTTTATTAAGTTCTGCTTCAGACATTGGTTCAAATATTCTTTGTTCCGAATTATCTTTTTCTTTTCTTAACATTTTTTCGAGACGAGAAATAACATCTTCACTTTGAAGTTTTAAAAATTCTTGTACAAATTCTATTTTTCGAGCTTCTAAATTCATTTTATTGTACTTTTTATCAAAGGTACAAAATTTTCAATTTAATTTTTTCGTTTGTTGCTTAGATGATCTTTAAGGAAATGGTATTTGTAGTATCATAAAATCCCCATCCATAAAAAAACGGCTTTCGTATAGTCAATTCCGCCAAACGTCTATTCCATTCTTATATGATAGTATATAGTTTCACCTTTGAAGTGTTAATTTAAAACACTGATAAAAATGAAATTATATATACTCATAGCAGGCTTATTATTTGTGCAGTTTTCTTTTGCACAAGAGGCTGCTATTACCGCAACTCATAAAATATGGTCTTTACAAGACTGTATAGATTATGCGTTAGAAAATAATATTACGGTTAAAGATGCTGCACTTACTAAAAGTATTGCCGAAATAGATTATAGCAAAGCAAAATCATCTCGATTGCCAAATTTATTTGGAAGTGCTTCTCAAAGTTTCTCTAACGGAAATACCATTGACCCAATTACAAGTAGTTATGTAACAGATCAAATACATAGTACAAATGTGGGGATTAATAGTTCTATGACACTTTTTCAGGGAAATCAAATCAACAATCAAATAGCACAAAATAAAATTTTATTTGATAAAAGTGTATTTGAAGCAGAAGTAGCAGAAAACAACATTGTCTTAAATATTTTAGAGACGTATTTACAAACATTGTATAGCAAAGAAAGTATTGCAATTGCACAAAACAACTTGGCAGCTTCAGAACAAGAAGTAGTAAGAGCCAAGTCTCGTTTAGATGCAGGTACCATTGCTTTAAGCGATTATACCGAAGCTCAAAGTCAGGCTGCAACCAATAAATACAATGTTATTTCGGCTAAAAAAGATTATAACCAATACATCATTGCATTAAAACAGTTACTAGAATTATCACCAATAGAAGATTTAGAGATTGAAACTATTAATGAAAATATGGATTTGGTAAACTTGGAATTAAATAAGGTAGATGTGTATCAAAAAGCCTTGGGCATTTTACCAGAAATTCAATCGAGCAATTTAAGTATTGAAGCAAGTAAAAAAGAGTTAGACATTGCAAAAGGAGGTTTTTTACCAACCTTGTCTTTATCAGGAAGTTTAGGTTCTGGATATACAAGCATCAATACCAATACATTTTCAGATCAGTTTGATGTTAATTTCAATCAGAAATTAGGGTTGTCATTAACGATACCGATTTTTAATAGAAACCAAACAAAATCTGCAGTACAAACGGCAACCATCAACATAGAAAAAGCAGAAATACAAAAGTTGTCTACAGAAAAAGAAGTATATAAAAAGGTAGAAACTGCATATCAAAATGCAATGTCTGCACAAGAGCAAGTTGTGGCAGCAGAAGCCTCTAAAGTAGCAGCAGAACAAAGTTATAAGCTGGCACAAAAAAAATACGAATTAGGCGCTTTAAGTACTACAGATTTAGTGATTAGTCAAAACACATTTACCATTGCACAACAAAACTATTTACAATCTAAATACTTAAATATTTTATACCATCAATTATTACAATTTTATCAAGGAAACGATATCAAACTTTAATTAAAAACATCATGAAAAAAAATAAAAACATAATCATCATTAGCCTTGCAGTTGTTGTACTTGCGATTGTAGGATATTCTTTTATAAAAGGTGAAGATACTATGCTTATAGAAGCAAAAACAGTGCTAGCTAAAAAGGAAAATGTAACAACTATGGTTACTGCTACCGGAACCATAGAACCTATTACACAAGTAGAAATAGGGACACAAGTGTCTGGAGTTGTAGAAAAAATTTATGTAGATTATAACAGTGTTGTTAAAGAAGGACAGTTAATTGCAGAGTTGGATAAAACCAATTTAAATGCCTCTAAAACACAAGCACAAGCAGCGTATGACAATGCGGTAAGTCAAAGAAATTACTTAAAAACGATTTATGACAGACAAAAATCTTTGTTTGACAATCAAGTAATTAGTAAAGCAGATTTTGATGAGGCAACTTACAATTATCAAACGGCAAAAGGGACAGTAACACAACGTTATTCTGATTTGCAACAGGCAAAAACCAATTTAGGATATGCAAATATATATTCGCCTATAGACGGAGTTGTATTGTCTAGAGCAATTGATGAAGGACAAACGGTTGCGGCAAGTTTAAGTACGCCTACGTTATTTACCATTGCACAAGATTTAAAAGAAATGCAAGTAGAAGCAGATGTAGATGAAGCAGATATTGGGCAAGTTAAAGAGGGGCAAAGAGTAGAATTTACAGTAGATGCTTACATTGGTGAAACTTTTGAAGGTATTGTAACACAAGTAAGACTAGACCCAACTGTTACTTCAAATGTAGTAACGTATACGGTTGTAATTAAAGCAGATAATCCAGATTTAAAACTAAAACCAGGTTTAACAGCAACCATTTCTATTTTTACTTTAGAGTTAAAAGATGTATTAACCGCAGAAGCAAAAGCCATTAACTTTAAACCAGAAAGAGAAATCTTAGCAACGTATAATTTACAACATCAATTAGAAGCAAATAACAATAAATTATCTAAATCGGAAACAACACTTTGGGTATTGGAAAATAACGGAGCCATTACTAAAAAAGTAGTAAGTCTCGGTGCAAGTGATGGCGTACATGTGCAATTATTAAGCGGAGTGTCTGAAGGAGATAAACTTGTGTATAGTTTAAGCGGAATTAGCAAAGCAGCATCAAAAAAAGAAGGAACTAACGAAAGTCCGTTTATGCCACAACGTCCCGGAGGGAAGAAAAAATAAAGAGCCATGAGTAAAGAAATCATTAAAATAGAAGATTTAAAACGTGAGTTTACCATGGGAACCGAAACAGTGCATGCACTTGGAGGAATCTCATTTACCATAAAAGAAGGCGAATTTGTTACAATTATGGGATCTAGTGGTTCTGGTAAAAGTACTATGTTAAATATCTTAGGGTGTTTAGACCAGCCAACTTCTGGTATTTATGAGATTGATGGGGTAAAAGTGAAAGATTTATCTAGAAACGAATTGGCAACCATTAGAAATGAAAAAATAGGTTTTATTTTTCAATCCTACAATTTATTGGCAAGAACATCTGCCATAGAAAACGTAGAGTTGCCGTTATTATACAATAGTAAAGTTTCTACAGAAGAACGAAGAGAGCGTGCTATAAAAGCCTTAAAAATGGTTGGTTTAGGAGAACGAATGGATCATACACCTTCTCAACTTTCTGGAGGACAGCAGCAGCGTGTGGCTATTGCTAGATCTTTGGTAAATAACCCTGTAATGATTCTAGCTGATGAAGCTACAGGAAACTTAGATACTAGAACGTCTTACGAAATTATGTCCTTATTTCAAGAGTTGAATAAACAAGGTATTACGATCACTTTTGTAACACATGAGCCAGATATTGCCACTTTTAGTAACAGAACTATTATACTAAAAGACGGACATGTTATTAAAGATTATCAAAATGATAATATTCAATCTGCAGCAGTAGAATTAGCTAAATTACCTAAACAAGACGATTAATTATGAGACTATTAAATTTATTAAAAATCGCATTTAAAGCCATTGTTCTTAATAAAACAAGAACCCTATTAACCATGTTAGGTATTATCATTGGTGTGGCTTCGGTAATTACCATGTTGGCCATTGGTGAAGGCTCTAAAGAAAGTATTAGAACCACTATTTCTGCCATGGGTTCTAACATGATTACTGTTAGACCAGGATCTGATGTTAGAGGAGGTGTTAAACAAGATAGAAGTGCAATGGAAACATTAAAACTTAATGATTATTATGCTATTAAGGAGCAAGCAAACTTATTGACTTATATAACACCTTTGGTTAATGGAGGCGGACAAGTTATTAGTGGTTCAAATAATTGGCCAAGTACTATTTATGGGGTAAATCAAGATTATTTAAAAATTAAAGTAGTCGATTTACAAAGTGGAAGTATGTTTACTGATGCCGAAGTAAAAACAGCCGCAAAAGTAGCTTTAATAGGGCAAACAGTAGTAGATAACGTGTTTCCTGACGGAGAAGAGCCTGTGGGTAAAATGATTCGGTTTAACAATATACCATTTAAAGTAATTGGTGTTTTAGAAGAAAAAGGAGAAAATACGTTTGGTCAAGATCAAGATGATGTTGTAATTGCTCCCTATACAACAGTACAAAAAAGAATTTTAGCAATTACCCATTTAGAATCTATTGTAGCATCTGCTGTTAGTGAAGACAAAGCACCTGAAGCGGTTCTACAAGTTTCAGAAATTTTACGAGCACAACATAAAATAACAGCTACAGAAGAAGACGATTTTCATGTACGCTCTATGGAAGAGTTAATTTCTACCTTTAGTTCTACCAGTGAAATGTTAACCATTTTATTGGTTGCAGTTGCAGGTATTTCGTTATTAATTGGTGGTATCGGAATTATGAATATTATGTATGTGTCTGTAAAAGAACGTACCAAAGAAATTGGTTTACGAATGGCAGTAGGAGCAAAGGGAGCAGATATTTTAATGCAGTTTTTAATAGAAGCTATTTTAATAAGTATTACAGGTGGATTATTAGGAGTAATTTTAGGGCTTGCCTCCACAGTATTTATAGAAAAATTCTTAAATTGGCCTACAAGCGTTGCGTTATATTCTATTATTATTTCTTTTGCCGTTTGTGCTGTAACAGGTATTTTCTTTGGATGGTATCCTGCCAGAAAAGCATCGGCTTTAGATCCTATAACTGCTTTGCGTTATGAGTAAAAATGGTTGCTGTAATTTATTATAGAATTATATTAATACCTTTTAAAGATATAAAAAGGATACATCCATTATATAAAATTATTACAAATCTTTTTGCAAAATATATTAAAGATTTGTTTGATTCAATAATTTTAAAACAATTGGTGTTAATAGAGTAGGCGGTTTTATAAATATTTTAGAAGCTACTTTATCAAAATAAAAAATGATGTACAAGAATAAAACAATAACAATCTTATCACATTTACTTGTTTGGTTAACACTAGTCTGTTTGCCTTATTTATTGTCTTACGGACAAGAACAAGAATTTAATAGAGTAATTGCACATTTTTGGATTCCGTTAGTGTTTTCTGCAATTATATTTTACACGAATTATTTTGTGTTGGTAGATCGTTTTTTGTTTCCTAAAAAAATGGTGTACTTTATTGTGATAAACACAATAATGATTGTGTTTTTCTTATTTTTAAAAGAATATATTGAAGATAATTATATTCAGAATATTGCTAAAAAACGTATTGAAAACACCAATAGAGTACAGCCTCCGTTTAAAATGGCTATATACATACAAGTGCTGTCTTATCTTGCTCCATTATTCTTTTCTATAGCCTTAAAATCTACAAAAAGGTGGATTAAAACAGAAGCAGAACGCAAAGAAGCAATTAATTTTAAACTCAAATCAGAAATAGAACATTTGCGTTATCAACTGCAACCACATTTCTTTTTTAACTCCTTAAATAATATTTATGCTTTGGTTGATATTTCGCCGGATCAGGCTAAAAAATCGATACACAGTTTAAGTAAGTTAATGCGTTATATGTTGTACGAAACAAATGAAGAATCCATTTCTTTATCTAAAGAAATAGACTTTATGAAAAAATATATCGATTTAATGAAACTACGTGTTTCTGATAAAACTAAAGTAAATTATCATTTTCCATCAGAAGAAACAGGGGTAAAAATTGCCCCTTTATTATTTATATCATTAATAGAAAATGCTTTTAAACATGGGGTATCTGCAAGTAAATCAGGTACAATTGAAATCAACATGACTTGTAATAATAAAAAAGTAATGTTTGTGATAGAAAATGAAAATTTTCCAAAAAAGATAGATGATAAGAGTGGCTCTGGCATTGGGATACCTAATATAGAAAAACGTTTAGAATTATTATATCCAAATAAAAATAGTTTTAAAACGGCTGTAACTAACAATCGTTTTGTAGCGGAATTAGAAATTGAAACCAATTAAATGATGAGAAACTTAAAAATATCTTGTGTTATTGTAGATGATGAACCTATGGCACTTAATTTAGTGGAAAGTTATGTAGAAAAAACACCTTTTCTAGTGCTAAAAAAGAAGTGTAGTAGCGCCATTGAAGCCATGGAGTTTATTAAAAATGAGCCTGTAGATTTGTTGTTTTTAGACATTCAAATGCCCGATTTAACAGGTATTGAATTTTCTAAAATGTTACCTAAAGAAACTCGTGTTATTTTTACTACTGCTTTTGATCAATACGCATTAGAAGGTTTTAAAGTAGAAGCTTTAGATTACCTTTTAAAACCTTTTGACTATGCAGAGTTTTTAGCTGCTGCTAATAAGGCAAATACGTGGTTTGAGTTGGTAAAAGGAAAACAGCATAAGATGGTTTCTGAAGAAAAAGAGTTTCTATTTGTAAAGTCTGAATACAAACAATTGCGCATTAAATTGGCAGATGTCTTGTATTTTGAAGGCTTAAAAGATTATATAAAAATATGGGTAAAAGATAACCCAAAAGCTATTTTAACGCTTATGAGTTTAAAGTCTTTAGAAGAAGAATTACCGGAAACTAATTTTATGCGAGTGCATCGTTCTTTTATTATTTCACTAAAAAATGTAGAGGTTATAGAGCGTAGTCAAATTATTATCAACAACCAACGGATTACGGTTTCTGAACAATACAAACCTAAGTTTTTGGAGTTTGTGAATAATAATTCTTTGTAATGAATTACCATACAATTGTGAGTGTTTATTTTTAACTCCGTGAATCTTTGTTTTTTCTCTGTGAAACTCTGTGTAATAACTTTCTTTTCATTTTTCCATTGATGAAAAACGAAACAAAAAATCTAGATTTATTTTAAATTTCTACAATGCTACGTTTTATTCCATTCACGTGTCCAGACCACTGCGTTCTTTGGACACTAGCCATTCCATAAAACTTGAATTATAACGAAATTTAAAAGTAGGTCGGTTTTTAGATTCTGAATTATTTATTTCTATACTTTCTAATATCAGCATCCGTTAAAACCCTTAATTGTCATTGCGAGGTATTGAGGAATCACATCATCAGGGGAACATTTTAGGTTCCTTATGAGATTCCTCCTTTGTCGGAATGACAAGTTGTGTGTAGAATCTAACAGTATTATTCCAATTCACACTTGTCATTCCAAACTACATCTTTCTATTAATATGCATTCGAATTTGAAAATATCAATCTTAATTTTTGAACACTTTAAGAATTCCTTTATTAAAATATAAGTATGAAACTATTTCGTAAAATAAGAGGAAATTTAATTGATTTAAGTGATATTCAAAAAAACAATATGCTTGTTAAAATAAATAATGCTTAATTTTTCATCTATCAATTCACTTAATTAAGAGGTAAATGCGCTGTGTTTGTCTATTTCATTTTATCAACCTAAAGGTTAAAACTACATTTACGAAAACATAAAATAATAAACACAAAATCATGAAGAAAGTCGCATTATCATTACTTTTAGTAACTACAATGTTTAGTTGCAATAGTATTAAAAATATAGGGTCTGCATCAAACATTAAACAAGCTGCAACTTTACTTAGTTCTTTAAGTTCAAACTCTACAGTACAACAAATTTCTAGCCTTTTTGCATTACTAGATATTAATAAAGACCAAGCTATTAGTTCTACAGAAGCGATAGGCTCTGTAGCAGAAAACTTTAATGTTTTAGATACAGATAGTGATGCTAGTTTAAACCTTACTGAATTAACAGGTTTATTAGCATTATTGAAATAATAAAATAAATGTTAGTGGCTAAAAAGACATACTTTTAAAAGTATGTCTTTTTTTTTGCTATCAAATAAAGAGAAACTCTTTGTAAAACAAACCCCGTGTTGTCTATAAAATAATACTGTTTATAGATATAATAATGGCATTTGTCTATATGCTAAAAAAAAAATTAAACCCTAATGGTATTAGTTGGTCTTATTAGTATAGTAAACAAAGTTTAATTTAAAACACTAAAATTATGAAAGCATTTATAAAATCATTTGTATTACCATCGTTATTTATAGTTGCTGTTGCAACAAGTATTTCTGCACAAACACGTAGAACTACAACAACCAAAAAAACACCGGTAAAAACAACCAGAACTACAACAATAACCAGAACCACAACAGCTAAAAAAGGTACTTCTAGTAAACGAATTGCAAGTAAAAATGTAACGTATAAAAAACCAACCAAAAAAGTGGTTTCTGTAAGAAGCATTCCTAATAAAACTGTAGTAAAATATAAAAATCAAAATTATTACTATGCAAACAATAGATATTACACACAAGCTAGAGGTCGTTATATTGTGATAGCTCCAAAAATTGGCTTTAGAGTTAGAGTTTTACCAACAAACTATAAAAGAATTAGGTTTAACAATTACAACTATTATAATGTAAATGGTACTTTTTACATACATGTAAATAATGAATACGAGGTAGTAGAGCCAGAAGTGGGTACAGTTGTATATGAGTTGCCAAAAGATTATGAAAAAGTAGTAATAGACGGACAAACCTATTATGAATACGCAAATATTTTATACGAAAAAGTACAAGTAGATGGCACAAGAGCTTATGAAGTAGTGGGGGTTATAGATATGGATTAATACCCGTAAATTGATTCGAAAAAAGGAGTATAATTTTTAATTATACTCCTTTTTTTATGTTTTAAAATAATAGACTCCACTAAAATAGATGAACTATTTTTTAGAATTGTTAAAATTAGAACTATTAGGCAATTCAAAAATTTCTAAATTAAAATAAGGAACAGAGGCAATTACATGATCAAAAATATCAGACATAATGTACTCGTAATTTTTCCAACGTTTGTCATTACTAAAAGCATAAATTTCTATAGGAATTCCTTGTGTTCCGGGAGCTAATTGACGTACCATAATCATCATGTCATTATTAGTACCAGAATGATTTTCTATATAAGTTTCTATATATTTTCTAAAAACACCAATATTGGTAAGGTTTCTACCATTTAAAAGCAATTCTTTATTGATGTTATTTTTTTGATTATACTCATCAATATTAGCTTGACGTGTTTCTAAATAAGTGGTAATAGACTGAATTTTTTTCAATTCATTTACCTCTTCAGGTGATAAATGATGAATACTATCCATATTAATATTTAACGATCTTTTTATTCGTCTACCATCTGCGTCTGTCATTCCTCTCCAATTTTTAAAAGAATCAGAAATTAACGCATAAGTAGGGATTGTGGTAATTGTTTTATCAAAATTTTGAACCTTTACGGTTGATAAATTAATTTCGATAACATCTCCATCTGCACCGTATTTTTCAAAGGTTATCCAATCTCCAATTCGTACCATATCATTAATAGAAACCTGAATGCTGGCAACAAAACCTAAAATGGTATCCTTAAAAATTAAAAGAATAACTGCCGATGCAGCTCCAATAGTGGTAATAAATTTAATAAACTCGATGCCGGTAATTATTGCAAAAGCAGATAAGATTCCGAAAATCCAAGAAAAAATCATAAACACCTGTATGTAGCTATCTATGGGCTTATCTTTTAAACGAGGTACGGTTTTTAGGTAGTCTTTAAGCGCGTTTAAAACACTTCTTACAATCCAAAGTATTAAAACAATGGTAAAAACCTCTAGTCCTTTCTGAATGATGTTTTCTATATATTGAAAATCTATAAATACTAAAGGTGTAAATTCTAAAGCAAAAATTAACGGAATAATATGTGCTATATTTCTTGGTACTTTGTTCTTTACTAATAAATCATCAAAATTAGTTTTACTCCTAATAGCAAATTGGGTAAATAATTGTACTAAGATTTTTTTAATGACAAAATCGATTATAAAAGTAATAATGAGTACGCCAATTAACAGCGTAAACATATTAATATATGCAGCCCATGTTGTAGAAAAACCTTCAGTAACTAAATAATCGTATAATAAATGTTCAATATTCATGCGTGTACAATTTTTAAAGAAAGTCTATTCTATTTAAAATAGTACCTTTTAATGATTAAAATGTGTGGCGTTGTTCATCTATAGAAGAAGCACTTAACAATTGATTAAACGCTTTAATACTGTCAAAATTTTGTGTAATTGCAGTAGAAACAGCAACACCAGAAATACCGGTTTCTAATATAGCAGTAATATCATCTGTAGTAATTTCTCCTTCACCAATAATAGGGGGTTCGGTTTCTAAGGCATCTAAAATTACCGTAAAACCATCTATACCTAAAATGGTTGGTAAATTGTTTTTTTCTGATGAAATTCTAAACGGACTTAAAGTTATATAGTCTACTTTTTTACTAAGTAAGGTTTTGCAATCTTGCAAAGTGTTGGCGGTTGCACCCACAATTTGCCACGTATATAAATGCTCTAAAGCTGTGGTTGCACAAAAATCTATATTTTCTAAATGAACACCATCTGCTTTTACTTCTTTTGCTATTTTAAAATAATTGTTTAAAATTAACCTTGTTTGAAAGTGAGAGGTAATTTCTCTAGCTTCCTTGGCTAATTTTAAATATTTCTTTTCAGAAACACCATTTACGCGTAATTGTACCAATTCTGCACCAGATGAACACGCTTTCTGAATGTTCTCTATATGTTCTTTTGGAGTGTTTCCTTGAGATATATAATGTAATTTAGGAATCATTGTGTGCGTTTTTATAATTAAGAATGATTAAAAAAAAGGTACTTGCTTAAGATTACTTAACAGATACTACTTTAGCAAATTGCATAAAATAATCTTCGAATCGTTTTAACATCGGATTCATTTTTTCTGAATACAATACATACTGGCATTTATGAATACTTTGTGTAATAGCCATTACTGCAGCATAGGCTGTTTTATCAACTAAAAACTCAGCATCATCAATATTAAAAATCTTTAATTGTGTGGTATTTAAACCTTCTAATAAAAGCAATTTATTTACGGTTTTAGGTGTAGCGATTAAAATGTCTACACCTTCAAATATTTCAGATTTTAGCAAATCGATATGTTCTCTATCATCACAAGCGTAAACTCTTACTGCATCATATTTACTAAGTTTTATAAACTCATCATGTAATGCTAATGCTTTTTCTGAGTTTTCTACTAAAACTAAGGCTCTTGGCGCAACACCCACTTGTTGGCATTTTAGTTTATGTAAAGTAGTTAATACAAGTGTGGTTGTTTTGCCACTATCTTTTGGCGCCGTACAATAAATATTTGCACCACTTTTTATAACAGGTATACTTTTACTCTGAAATGGAGTAGGTATTGTTATTTCTAAAGATTCTAAAATCTCTTTAATATCAGCATGTAATTTTTTAAAAGGCATATCTAGTAAAAAGGTAATTATTTATGATAAAAATGAAGGCAAAGATACAATTAAATTGATGTACTTATTTCTTTGTGTGCAGCATTTTAAAAGAGAATTTAAGCTAAAGTATATATTGTGTAAAATGGAATTAATATTTTATCTTTAAGTTTTAATTTTTAATATGACAATTACAGATTTTACAATACGTCTTCTTACGGCATTATTTGCAGGATTAATCATAGGTTTTGAGCGTCAATGGCATCAAAAATCAGCAGGTTTAAAAACCAATATGCTCGTGGCAACAGGTGCTTCTATTTTTGTTTTACTATCATTTATATTAAAAAATGATGATGCAACAATTGATGTTACAAGAATTATTGCACAAGTAATAACAGGTATTGGTTTTTTAGGTGCAGGTGTTATTTTTAGAGAAGGTGTAAATGTACATGGTTTGGGGTCTGCAGCCACCATTTGGTGTAGTGCTGCAATTGGTTGCATTGCTGCTACGGGTTTATATTTAGAAACCTTAATTTGTACTTTATTAGTGGTTCTTATCAACTCTTTTATTACACCTCTAGATAATTGGCTAAAAGACCGAAAAATGAAGTAAAAACAGTTTCATTTTTCCAGAATCTTCTTTTATAAATAGCATTTAGAATTCAATAAACAGGCAAATTGAATACTGACAATTTTACTGTCTTTTTTAGTATTGATAAAATAAAACTCGAATTTATGGGGGTAAATTTATCAGTAATATACCTTAAAGTAAAACCTTAATTTAAATGGTTTTACTACTTCATTTAAAAAAAAACTAACAGATTATTTATTCATAAACACCTTATTATAAGTCACGTTTTTATAACGGTCTTAAAAAAAGGGTATTTATACGTAAAATTTAATGACTCCTGTTTTATAGTTTTATCGCATTGAAAATCAATTGATTAAATATTTTTTTTTGATTTAACTATAAAACATAAGTACTATGACAAAATATGATGTTATTGTTATTGGTGGTGGACCAATGGGGTTGGCTACTGCAGCAGAACTTTCTAATTCTAATAAACAAACTTTATTAGTAGATAAATATGGTTTTATAAATCAGAATGGAAGTTCAGCTGGATTATCGAGACAATTTAGAGTGCAATATGCGCAAAAATATATGGCTCAATTAGCGCTAGATTCCATTCCGTATTGGAATAATTTACAAAAAACAACAAAAGATACACTTATAGATCATGTAGGTTCTTTGTGGTTTGGAGACCCTGCATTAAGTTCTCAAGAAGGAGGAATAGGAGCAGCAATGACAGTAATGGATGAATTAGATATTCCGTATGAAAAATTAAATGCCTCACAAATACAAAATCGATTTCCTTTTAAATCTATTCCAGAAATTTATCATGGATTTTTTCAGAAAGATGGTGGTATAATAGATTTAGCTGCAACACAAAAAGCACTACTAAATATATGTATATCGGCACCAAATGTAACTTTATTAGAACATTCACCCGTAACTAATATCCAATCCTTAGAAAACGGAAATATCATTGTATCTATAGATGGAGTCGATTTTATTACAGAAAAATTAGTACTTACTCCTGGAGCTTATATTAATGAACTTTTAACGTTTTTAGGATTATCAATAGATATTGATATTTGGGAAATGTCATCTGCCTATTATAAAATAACCGAAGATATAAAATTACCTACTTGGTTTGTTTTTCAAAAGCCACAAGCAACAAGTTTGTTCTATGGTTTTCCAGAAGTAGATTGGGCACATCCTGGGTATGTGCGTGTGGCACCAGATATTCCGGATGTAATTATTCAAGATCCATCACAGAGAAGCCGTATTCCTAGTCAAAAAAGTTTAGAATTAAATGAAGCTTGGGTAAGAGATCACATGGTTGGTCTTGCGCCAAAATCAGAATTTACGTCAACCTGCATAATTACTTTAGTTAAAAATAGTAAAGAAGAGTTGTATTTAGACACACTTCCGCCTTCCATACCAAACAACAAAAACATCATTGTATACACAGGTGGTTGGGCTGCAAAATTTGTTCCTTTAATAGGAAAAATCCTTACAGACTTAGTTTTAACCGAAACAACATCTTATGATATTTCTAATTTTAAAATAACGTATAAAACTACTAACTAAACATAAAATATAATGAACTTAAAAAAACAAACATTTGAAACGAATGTACCCAGCAACACAGAAATAGAAGTTGCTATTATTGGTGCCGGAGTATCTGGTTTATATTCGGCATATCGACTAACAAATGATGAAAGTACTCCGTTACCCGCAAACCAAGTACAAATATTTGAAATGGGTGATCGTATTGGTGGACGATTAGAATCTGTAGAATTACCCGGTATGAGTATTACAGGAGAACTTGGTGGTATGCGGTATATGACATCACAAGAAATTGTTACATCATTAATAGAAAATGTATTTAAGGATGAACTAAATAACATCCCATTTCCAATGGGAAATGCTTCGCAACATTTTGGCTATTTTAGAAAACAGCGTTTAAAAATGAACGCTTGGGAAGAAGCTCAAAACCAGGGTAGTGTCTTAGAAACCAATTATATAATAAATAAAAATGATGAAGGCTACAGTGCCGATCAATTATTTAATAAAATTATTTATGATGTATTAATGGCAGATCCATGGTTTGTAAGTAACTATGGTAACCTTGTTGCTAACCCAAGTAAATATGAGTATACTTTTAAAATTACAAGAAGCCAGTGGAATAGTATTAAACCCCAATTAATCTACTATTTTATAGGGCCTTATAATGGGTTAAAAGTAAATGATATTGGGTTTTGGAACCTAATTAAAGATAGAGTATCTCAAGAAGGATATACTTTTTTGGCAGATGCAGGCGGTTATTTTTCTAATACAATAAATTGGAATGCTGCAGAAGCTTTTCCGTATATGGTTGGAGATTTTTCTAATGCAGGATCAGAATACAAAACAATAGATGGCGGTTACGATCTTATAGCATATGCAATTGCTAAAGGGTATTTAAATAACCAAGGAGCCAATATTTGGATGGGAAATCGTTTGGTAACGTTTAAAAAGCAAACTTCGGGTACTTATAAATACGAGTTAGAGTTTTTTAACAAAGAAACACAAAGTAGTTGGACGCTTAAGGCGAATAAAATTATACTAGCCATGCCTCGTAGATCTTTAGAATTGTTAGATCAAAACAACTTCTTTTTTAACCAAGATTCGCAAAAAGTATTACAAAAAAACATGGCTTCGGTAATAAAAGAACCTTCTCTTAAAATATTAATGGGGTTTGAAAATCCGTGGTGGAGAACAGATTTTAATACCATGGCAGGTCATTCTATTACAGATTTACCTTTACGTCAGTGTTATTATTTTGGTAAAGATCCAAACGATAGTCATTCTTTATTTTTAGGCAGTTATAATGATATGCAAACGGTTACTTTTTGGCAAGCTTTAGCCAACTCTAAAAGAGAAGGCGGAATCTTTAGAAAATTATTTCAGCCAAAAGCAACCGATAAAGTTGCAGCAACAGCATTTAGCAAAAGACTTTTATCAAATCAGGCAACACAAGTTATGGTTTCTGAAGCGATGAATCAGATAAAGGAATTACATGGACGCAAAGAAATTCCGATGCCTTATGTAACTTGGTATAAAGACTGGAGTATGGATCCTTATGGTGGTGGTTATCATGCTTGGAAAGCAAATTATGATATTGCAAACACCATGAAATATATGAGAAACCCAATAGCAGAAGAATCAATTTATATCTGTGGTGAGGCATATTCTGATCAACAAGGTTGGGTAGAAGGTGCATTTTGTGTTGCAGAAAGAATGTTACAAAGCTATTTTGAATTGAAAAGACCAACATGGATTTCTAATAACTATTATTTAGGTTGGTAATCTACCTAAAAAAAGGAATCTTAAAACGATTATTTATTTAACCAAATAAAGAATTTAAACTAAAATTATTACAGATGTCAAAACAGAAAGAATATTCTCCTGCCGTATTAAAATTACCAGCAGATTATGGAGTATTAAAACAATTAGAAGGTACTTGGGTAAATCATAATCCAGATAACAACACTACGAGTTGGGGATTGCATACTACTTGTATGCCTTCTCCAGGTACTAACTCAGAAACCATTCCCGGTAAATATCACTTTTTATGTGAAGATTATACAGAAGAACTTACATTTACTTTGGTAAAAGGTAGCGTACGTAATAGAGGAGGAGCAAACGAACAATTTGCAGGAGCAGTAGAATACAAAACAGCTATTAACGATTTAAACGGAAACCCGCTACATGCAGAAAATGGTATGTATTTGTGGTTGAGTGATATATACAATCATCCTGCGAGTGTAGAATCTGTAAAAACAGACATTGGTCAACCTGAATTAAAACCCGGTGATGGTGCTAACGGACCCAATTTTGTATCGTCTTATTCCGTTTCTAGAAGTGGTACAATTCCGCATGGTAGTACTATTTTACTATTCGGAAAAGATGAAGAAAAAGAAGGAAAACCTGTGTTTCCTTCAGGTACAAATACTTGGGAACCTGGTTTTTTAGCCATTTCGCAAAGTATGGGTGGTGCAGACATACCGCCAGATGCTCCAATAAATCTAGATAAACCAGCACCTGCTTGGGTACATGATACCAGCATTCCAATAAAGCAACCAAGTTCTAACAAGGCATATACACAGCGTATTTTGGCTCATAATTTATACCCATATTCTGTAAGACCAGATTTACGATTGCGTGATGCACTTAAAAATCAGGAAGTAAAAAAACATGTTTTTATAGAAATGAATACAACAGAAACTGGTGGTCCACAAGGTGGCGTTTTAAACAATCCTTTTGTATCTAGATTTGCTCCTGTACAAGAAATGAAAATGAGAATGTGGATTGAAACGATTGTAGAAAACGGAGAAGAAATTCTTCAATTGCAGTACGAACAGATTATGTTTTTTCAATTTCAATTTGGTACAGATGGTGGCGCAACACGTTGGCCACATATTCAAATAAATACACTACGTAAGAAAAAATAAGCTTTTTGTTTTTATAAAAAAGATAGTATCCAAAAGGTTGTTTTGGATACTATCTTTTATTTGTTAAGTCGCTTATTGTAAGCGTATTGTTGGTAGGGTTTTGATGTGTTTAACTAGCGCAAGCACTGCGTTTTAAAAGCATGTATTCTCCATTTTTTTTAAACTCACGTATCGATACTCCTTCATAACGTTTAAAGGTTTTAGAAAGGTGACTTACATCTGTAAAACCTAAATTTTCTGCAATTTGAGTTAAGGTGAAATTAGAATTTAACAAACGAATTTCTACCAATTTAAGTTTCGCTTTTATAATATATTCTCTTAAAGGCATGTTTACTTGTTTCTTAAAAAATTCGCTAACATAAGTAGGAGACATCATAAAAACATCTGCTAAATTTTCAACCTTTAAAAGTTCACTTTTGTCAATGTTTTTATTGATATAATTCAGCATATTGGTAATACGGTCATCAGAATGCTTAGGAAGTTCAAAAAAACGACCTTTATTAATATTTCTAATAAGTATTTCTAAAACACAGGTCATTAAGTTGATAATAAGATTGATAGAATCCTTACCGTAATTATGAGATTCCTGTAAAATCATGGTTAATAAACGATCTAAATGAGTTCTATCGATATCATTTTTAACAATATCTCCGGGTAGTTGATTGTAGTTCGATAAAACATAAGCCGCTTCTTTAAACCATTCATTTCTATCTATGGCTATTTGATTTGCATCTTTAAAAAAGGAATCTGTAAATTTTAAGAAAACAAATTTAGTAGGTTTTTCTATGGTAAAAGAATGGCATTTTAAAGGAGGTAATAAAAAAATACTTCCTTTACTATACTTGTATTCGTTATAGTTGATGCATTGAGTCCCTTCTCCTGATCTTACTAAAACCAATTCGAAAAAGTTGTTTTTAACAGGCCGTTGTTTCCATGCTGTTAATTCTATCTCTTGTATTTCAAAAGGTTTATATGTTTCTAATATTTGCATTTTGTACTTTATTAATGATAATCTGATGTAAAATTAGGTAAAAAGTAGTTGTGTTTCATGTATAATTGACAAAAAACCTTTTAAAATACATTAATTTCCATTTTAAATACATTATAAACACTTGGTTGTACATGTATCTTTGCAGTGTAATTGATAAAAAGATATCATTCCTTTTCATTAAGGAAATTAAAAATAAATTTAAAAAAACAAACATGAGCACACCAAACATTGCAAAAGAAGACATCCTTAATGCGTTTAACTTTAGACACGCAACAAAAGAATTTGATGCTACTAAAAAAGTTTCAGACCAGGACATAAAATTTATTTTAGAAACAGCACGTTTATCACCAAGTTCTTTTGGTTTTGAACCTTGGCATTTTGTAGTTGTTCAAGACAAAGAATTACGTGAATTATTAAAACCTGTAGCTTGGGGAGCACCTTTAAAATTAGATACTGCAAGCCATTTTGTACTAGGTTTAAGTATGAAAGCACCCATGGTAAAACACGATGCTGATTACATTATGCACATGATGAAAGATGTAAAGCAATTACCACAAGAGGTTATTGAAATGTATTCTAAATTTTATAGAGAGTTTCAAGAACGTGATTTTGATTTAGATACAGACAAAAAATTATTCGATTGGTCTTCTAAACAAACTTACATTGCTTTGGGTAATATGATGACTGCCGCAGCTTTAATAGGAATTGATTCTTGCCCTATAGAAGGATTTCATCAAGAAAAAGCAGAAGCATTATTAAAAGAAAAATTTGGTATTGATACTGATAAATATGGTTTATCATTTATGACTGCTTTTGGATATAGAAAAACAGATCCAGAATTTGGTAAATCAAGAAGAAATTTTGAAGATATCGTTACCTTTAAGTAAGATTTCAAAAGAATTTTTAAAACATAAAAAAACCTATCAATATCATTTATATTGATAGGTTTTTTACGCTTTTTATAAAATCAATTTTATTGATTCATAGCCATTTCGTGATCATATTGGCAACAAGCAGGCAAACCTTTGTATGCGTCTTCGCTTCCAGATTCTTTTTCTGTATCATAACCAGAAGCTGCAATAGCCTTATGAATGGCAGTAGCATCGGTTCTTGTATCATCAAAAGATACTTCTATTTTCTTTTCATCAATGCTCCAATTAGCATTAGCAACACCTTCTACAGCATTGGCAGCTTTTTCAATGGTGCTTTTACACATTCCACAGTTTCCTCTAACTCCAAAAGTTAGCGTAGCGTTTGCTACTTCTTTAGAAACTTCTGTAGTATTTGTTTTTTGTTTGGTTTCGTTTTTACAGCTTGTAAAACCGACTGTAGCTATAATAGCTAAACTTAAAATTACTTTTTTCATTGATTTAGATTTAATTATTAGTATTTAATTTTTTATTATTCTATTACTTGTTTTACTTCTCCGCAGGTTAACATAGTACCTCCAAAATAAGGATTTACTACTTTTTCTTCTCTACTTAACCAATAAGCCCCTTTGTTATTATCAGACATTGGGCAGTACAAATGATATACTTTTTCATGGATACCAAACACTTCTAACGCAGTGGCCATATTTGATGATAAATTCTTAAAATAGGTTCTTTGAACTTTAATATCGTCTGTATTAGAAATTAAATTAGCAGTTGCTTTTAGTTCTTTTTCTAAAGGCATCCAATGCTGATGTGCATTTTTACTCTTTAATAACTTCATATCTACTTTCCCTAAATCAGTTAATAATTGTTTCGATTGCTTTTTAAGGTTCTGAGTATTATCTATTGCCAAAGCATTCTTTAATTCAATATAAGTATTAAAAACGATGTTTAATTGATCTTGAAACTCTTTAGAAACGGCTATTCTTTCATTTTTATTTAAAGGTTTCTTAGTGTCTGAAGTATTGGTTTTCATATCCATATGTCCTTCATGACCTGTCATTACTTTACCACCTTTTTTATTCATCATCGATTTTTTGCCTTGTAATTGAGCAGCAGCATCTACCGTAAAGGTTCCATTAGTTACAATTTCATCACCATTATTTAGCCCTTCTAAAACCTGATAATTTTCGCCTATTTGTTTCCCTACAGTAATTTCACGCATTTCAAAAACAGGTTCATTTGGGTTTGTTTTTAAATAGACCACAGAGCGTTTTCCGGTCCATAAAACAGCCGAAGCAGGTATGGATAAAACTTCCTTTTTAGTTGAAGAATCAATTCCTTTAATTTTGCCTTCTACAAACATTCCTGGTTTAAAAAGATCGTTTTTATTATTTAACACGACTCTTAAATTTACCGTTCTTGTTTTACTATCTAAGATAGGATCAATAAAATCGACTTTCCCTTTAAATTCTTTATTTGAATAAGCATTTGTTGTGATTACAATATCTTGCCCTTCTTTAAATTGACTAATTTGATTTTCATACACATCAAAATTTGCCCAAACAGTATTTAAATTAGATACTTTAAAAATGGGTTTCCCATCCATAATATGAGAACCTTCATTGATGGCAATTTCTGTAACCACCCCAGCTACATGTGAGTATATGGTAAAACTATTTTTTACGTGTCCTGTTTGTTCTACTTCCGTTAATTGCGCGCCATGAATCATCCAATTTTTGAACTTAATTTTAACAGCTTTGTACAATTGAGGTTGCGATTCTTTTAATGTATACGCAGTAATTAATTCTTGTTGCGCTGCAATTAATTCTGGAGAATAAATTTGTGCAACGGCTTGTCCTTTTTTAACACGTTCTCCCAAAGAATTTACAAATAATTTTTCTACTCTACCATTAAAGTGAGCGGGCATAGTGGCTGTTTCGTTTTCGTTCTCTGTAATTTTCCCTGATAAAACAGTCCCAGAATCAATATTAGAACTATTTTCCCCAACGATAGATACTTGTATGTTCGCTAATGCCATGGCATTTTTAGAAAGCTTAAATTCATCTGCTAACAATCCTTCTTCACTGCTTGCAGCAGGAATTAAATCCATTCCACAAATAGGACAGTCGCCTGCTTCTGGTTGCATAATTTGAGGATGCATGGAGCAAGTCCACATTTTATTTGTTTCTGTAGCTGCATCATGTTTGTGCGCAGTTTCTGTAGGTGCTGTGTTTCCTCCAAAAAGCAGCCAACCTAAAGAGAGACCAAGAGCTAAAAGAACGATGTAAATGATATATTTTTTCATAATTTAATTGATTAAATAATTGATGTTTGTGGTTTGAACATAGTAGTTTTTTACTGCTTCAATCTGATTCATTTGAAATTTTAATTGCAATTCTTGAATGTCTAAAACGTCATTAAAATCAATCGTTCCGGTTTCATAGCTTTTAATTAAAATGTCTTCTGCTGCCTTAGCTTGTTTTAAGTTTTTAACTTGTGTATTGTAAGTGATTCTTGCCGAAATACGATCGTTTATTGCTTTCTCTAAAAAGGTTTCTAAAGTGTTTAAACGTTCTTGTTTTTGTGCTTCAATTTCTTGTTGTTGCAACTCATTTTGCTTTGTTTTCGATTTGTACTTCTTATTAAAAATAGGGATTGATAAGGCTACCGTTGGCATAAAAATATCTTTTCCTTTTTCACTAAAAGTGATGTCTGGACCTGCATGAATATTGATGTAATCGAATCCAAAACCAAAAGAAGGCTGACTTTCTTTTTGATTCATTAATTCAGATTGTGCTACCGACTGAAATAGTTTGTCGTATTTTAATAATTCAGGGTGTAAGTCTAAATTATTAGTGTTGATGTCAAAATCTTTAGAAGGCATTAACAAAGCATCTACAACATCAATTTTAATCCCTTTTTCTCTATTTAAAAGGTTGTTAAAAGTAGTTTGTTCCGTTAAAAACTGTTGTTCTAAAACCAACCTTAATTGCTCTAACTCATTCTGACGCATTTGCAATCTAAAAAGATCTACTGCAGAAGCTTTACCGACTTCAATAGACGTTAATGCTAAGGCTTCATAGGTTTTAAGCAGTTTGCTGTTTTCAACCAAAATAGCTTGTTTGGCTTTGTTTACATATAATTTATAGTATGATTGTGACACGGAAACCATTAATTTTCGTTTGGCAATTACAATATCTTCATACTTTGTATCGGCCAAAGAACTCGCATAATTTTCACGAGATGTAATGGTTCCAAACCAAGGCAACATTTGTTTTGCTGATACTTTAAAACGCTGTGTTCCTGTTCGTGTTTCTGGCTCTAATACAAAATAACCTGCACTAAATTCTGTATTTGGCAATGTGTTTACTTCATTTACTTTTTCTGAAGCAATTCGATACTGTAACTCAAATTTCTGAATTTCAGGATTGTTTTCTAAAGCGATGTTAATGTAAGTTTCTAGTTCTTGTGCATTTACAGAGTGAACAATGAAAAGTGAAAAACTAAAAATAATGAAATGCAGTACTTTTTTTATAGAATTCGTCATTACAATCTAGATTTTGATGTTTTTATGGAACTAACCAACATAGCTACCAATTCTTTATTTAATTGATAATGATTTTCATGTTGTTGTTTATCAATATAATTTGTGTCTTTTAATAAATCTATCCAATACAAAGTTTCATTTGCTTCTTTAAGAGAGATACTCATTTTATGAATAAAATCAGCTTTACTCTGTGCAAATTCCGCCTCACGAATTAATGCACCAATAGCGGTACCGCTTCTTAAGAGTTGTTTACTTAACACATACTCCTTTTTTTCTGTAACTAGTAACTGAGATAATTTCACAATTAAAATAGCAAAGGCATAACTTTTATCTTTTAAAATACTTTTAGCCATAATTTTAGTTTTTCACTTTTCACTTTTAACTTTTCATTATTAGTTTTTCACTTTTAACTTCATTTCTTCTCTCCAGCTATATAAAACCGGCACGATAAAGTAGGAGGTAATGTCTATAACCATTCCTCCAAAAATCGGTATAGCCATCGGAATCATAATATCACTTCCTTTTCCTGTGGATGTTAAAACGGGTAATAATGCCAAAATAGTAGTTACTGATGTCATTAAACACGGACGGATACGTTTCTTAGCGGCTTCTAATGCAGCAACTCTAATGCTTATTTTATCTGATGGTTTTTCACGATCAAAAGTCTGAGTTAAGTAAGTTGCCATGACAACTCCATCGTCTGTTGCAATTCCGAATAAGGCAATAAAACCAACCCAAACGGCAACACTTAAATTGATGGTTTTCATATTGAAAAGATCTCGCATATTCTCACCAAAGAAGCTAAAATTGAAGAACCAATCTTGTCCATACAACCAAATCATAATAAAACCACCTGCAAATGCCACGGCAATTCCCGTAAATACCATTAATGAGGTAGTAACAGATTTAAACTGAAAATACAGTATCAAGAAAATAATAGCCAATGCTAAAGGCACCACAACTGCTAATGTTTTTTCTGCTCTTAGTTGGTTCTCATAAGTACCCGTAAATTTATAACTGATCCCTTTTGGAACCGTTAATTCTCCTGAATCTATTTTTTGTTGAAATAAAGCTTGTGCATTTTCAACCACATCAACTTCTGCAAAACCGTCTATTTTATCAAACAAAACATAGCCCACTAAAAAAGTGTCTTCACTTTTTATCACTTGCGGACCTTGTTCATATTTAATAGTCGCTAATTCACTTAAAGGTACAGGGTTCCCTTTTTCTACAGGAATATAAATGTCTTTTATGTCTTCTGGATTGCCACGTAATTCTCTAGGATAACGCACTCTAACGCCATAACGTTCTCTACCTTCAACCGTTTGGGTTAAAGACATACCACCAATGGCAACTTTTAGTACACTTTGTACATCCTCTATAGAAATGCCATAACGTGCTATTTTTTCTCTATCAATGTCTATTAATAAATAAGGTTTACCAACAATTCTATCCGCAAAAACAGCTTCTATTTTAACGCCTTCCGCTTGTTTTAAAAAGCGTTCTAACTCTAAACCAAAAGCTTCAATTTGTTTTAAATCTTGTCCTTTTACTTTAATTCCCATGGGTGCGCGCATACCTGTTTGTAGCATCACCAATCGGGTTTCTATAGGTTGTAATTTTGGGGCAGAAGTAACACCGGGTAATTTGGTAACTTTAATAATTTCTTTCCAAATATCATCTGGACTTTTAATTTCTGGTCGCCAGTTTCTAAAGAATTCTCCGTCGTTGTCTTCTATTAATTGAGAGTTTTCAACAGATGTTCCGTCAGCAGTAAAACGTTTTGTTTTGTTGTTATTAGCAGGATTATGAGATTCCTCGTCGCTCGTTCCTTGCTCTGTCGGAATGACATTCATTTTCGATTCTAATAAGTCATTAGCATTTATATTATTTGTCACATCGAGCGCAGTCGAGATGTTTCTCGCTTTATTCTTGATTTCGAAAGGAATGACATTTGTTTTTAACTCAAACAAACCATCCGCATTTACTTTATAGCGTTGTCTTTTTCCTTCGGAATTACGCATGTATTCCGGTTTATACTGAATCATGTTTTCGTACATCGATAAAGGCGCAGGATCTAAAGAAGACTCTGTTCTACCAGCTTTACCAACCACCGTTTCAATTTCCGGAATGGTAGCAACCGCCATATCTAATTGCTGTAACACACGTTTGTTTTCTGCTACACCAGCATGTGGCAAAGATGTTGGCATTAGTAGAAAAGAACCTTCATTTAAAGAAGGCATAAACTCTTTACCTGTGTTTTTCATAATGTATATTCCAGAAATAAGAACCGTTATCGGAATCATTAAAAACAACATTTTGTTCGCCAAAGCCCATTGTAAAATTTGTCCGTAATATTTTCTGAAAATTGAGAATATTCCTAAAATTCCGAAGCAAATAATAGCCACAAAAATAAGGTTGATAAAAATACTACGATTAAAACCTAAAGGTCTCCAATATTCTGCCAATAGAAATACAATGGCAATTGATGAAATAATGATATTAAGGAGATTGACTTTTTTAGCATCTAGCTTTCCTAAAACACCTAATAAGGCAGAAATTCCGAAAGCGATTACTATAAGACCTAAATAATGTCCACTTATAACAATTACAATTCCAGCAAGAATTAAAACACCACTTACAATGTATTTAAACGAGTTTTTTAGCGTTGTTTTACGGAATAAAAAAGCTGCTAAAGGCGGAATTATAAACAAAGCAATCACTAAAGACGCTGATAACGCCATTGTTTTTGTAAACGCTAAAGGTCTAAACAATTTACCCTCGGCACCAATCATTGTAAATACAGGCACAAAACTGATAATAGTTGTTAAAACCGCAGTTAAAATAGCACCAGAAACTTCTGCAGTAGCGTTGTAAATAACTTCGTTTATAGATAGTTTGTTGTTCTGAGATTCCTCGCCACCCGTACCTCGTTCTGTCGGAATGACATTATCGCGTTCATTTTCACTTTCCACTTTTACCTTTTCACTCTTCACTTTCCACTTTTCACTTTCCTCGTCGAGATGGCGAATCATGTTTTCGGCGAGAATAACGCCAACATCAACCATGGTACCAATAGCGATGGCAATACCAGATAATGCCACAATATTGGCGTCCACATTAAAGAGTTTCATGGTTACAAACACCATTAAAATAGCTACAGGTAACAAGCCAGAAATTAAAATAGAAGCTCTTAAATTAAAAACCATCACAATAATTACCAAAATAGTAATTAAGATTTCAAGAGTCAATGCTTCACTAAGCGTGTCTAAAGTTTCTACAATTAATTCTGATCGATCATAAAAAGGAACGATTGTTAATTGCGATGTACGTCCGTCTGCTAAAACTTTAGAAGGTAAACCTCCTTTTAATTCTTCTATTTGGGCTTTTACATTCGTAATTACTTCCATAGGGTTTGCACCATATCTTGCCACTACAACACCACCAACAACTTCTGCACCTTCTTTGTCTAATATCCCGCGTCTAGCGGCAGGACCTAAAGTTACTTTGGCAATATCTTTAATTTTAATAGCCGTAAAATCTTTAGAAGTAACCACTGCATTTTCTATATCTTCAATAGATTTTACATAGCCTAAACCACGGACTAAATATTCAACTTTATTGATTTCTAAAGTCTGTGCGCCAATATCTTTATTACTGTCTTTAACGGCTTTTACAACTTGGTTTAACCCAATATTGTATTGGCGCATCAGTTCTGGATTCACATCAATTTGATATTCTTGTACATAACCACCAATAGAAGCCACTTCGGATACACCACTAGCAGAAGACAAACCATATTTTACATAGTAATCTTGTATGCTGCGTAATTCTTGTAAATCCCAACCACCAGTTACGTTTCCATCTTTATCACGGCCTTCTAAAGTGTACCAATAAATCTGCCCTAATCCTGTGGCATCTGGTCCTAAAGTAGGGTTAATTCCGTCTGGTAATAAATTGCTAGGTAAGGAGTTTAGTTTTTCTAAAATTCTACTTCTGCTCCAATAAAACTCAATGTCTTCTTCAAAAATGATATAAATACTAGAGAAACCAAACATCGATGAACTACGAATGGTTTTTACTCCTGGAATACCCAATAGAGAAGAGGTGAGCGGATAGGTTATTTGATCTTCTATATCTTGTGGAGAACGACCATCCCATTTTGTAAATACAATTTGTTGGTTTTCGCCAATATCCGGAATGGCATCTACAGCCACAGGATTACTTGGTAAAAAACCAGTATCCCAATTAAAAGGAGCGTTTACAGTTCCCCATCCTATAAAAAGGACCAATAATAAAACCGCTACGATTTTATTTTCTATTAAATATTTAATAATCTTATTTAGCATAAAGCCTGATATTTAAAACAATTAGAAAGTGATGTTAGAAAAACATCGAATACAAGAAATTATCCTAATGAAATACATCACAGGATAAAACATACTATTGTTAAAAAAATCAGATTAAATAAGTCTCGTCTAGCTTAAAGAGTTCTTTGTCTATGAGAGGTGATCGATATTCTTCGTATGAAGATACATTATTTTCTAAACCTTCAAAAAGGTTGATATACGTGTAAACAAATGAAGCTATAAAAAGTTGTTGTTCAAAAGAAATAGTATCTACTTGTAGTTGTAATTCGTCTTGACCATCTACAACTATTTGTTCATCATTACAGCAATCTTTTTTTGTAATTGAACAATCTTTGGTGGCAGGTTTTTGCATTTCCATGCCGCAACCTTCTGCTTTATGAAACATAGCAGTTTCTACTAAAGTTTCTCCACAATAATGCATGCTCACAGTAAAAGACATTGTAGAGAATAACACTACAATTGCCATAACAAAAGACATTATTTTATGGGATACTTGTTTCATAATTAAATACAAATTTAAGAATTATTTCTAAGAAGTATTTAAAATTGTGTTAATTAAATATCTTTTTTAAATTTAAGATACTAAAATTAAATTTTAGATTAATGGTAAGTCTCTCTAATATTGGTTCTATTAACAAAAAACAATTATTTTTTTTGATTCAAAATAACATACATTTGTTATCGTAATTAATGATTTAAAAAGTGATTTCGGAAATTAAAAAATATGTTTTTAAAAAAGGATTACCTCATGAATTTGAGCTTGTAAACTTAGCAGAATTATATACCAATTATTTTGATGATTTAACGATACCACACAGAGCAGATTTTTATCAAATTATATGGTTTAAAAAAGGAAGCCCTACACATATCGTAGATTTTAATCCTATTAAAATACAACCAAATTCTATCTTATTCGTTGATAAAAACAGCGTGCAATGTTTTGATGCTTCAGAGCCTATAGAAGGCATTGCGCTTTTATTTACAGATAACTTTTTTTGTAAAACGGATTATGATACTAAGTTTTTAAGAAGTAGTATGCTTTTTAATGATTTATACACCATTTCTACCATTGAAGTACATGATTTAACGCCTATTTTTACTAGTTTTTTTAACTTAATAGAAACAGAATTAACAACCAATTCAGATAATTATCAATCGGATATTCTTAGAAATTATCTTCAAAATTTGTTGCTTTTATCAGAAAGAGAACGACAAAATCAAAATAGCACACAAATTAATAAAGGAACAGATTTAGAATGCGTTATTAACTTTAGAGACTTGCTAGATAAACATTTTAAAGAACAAAAATCGGTTAGCAAATATGCACTTCAATTAAATGTTACTCAAAAGCGTTTAAGTAGTGCAACTTTAAAAATAATGGCAATTACACCAAAACAAATGATAGATGCCAGAATCTTATTAGAAGCCAAACGATTGCTTATACATACCACTGATAGTGTAAAAGAAATAGGATATACACTGGGTTTTGAGGAACCTACTAATTTTGTAAAATTTTTTAAAAAACATCAAACCATTACGCCTAAAGAGTTTAGAAATCGATTTTAATTTTCTTTTTATATAACGGCCAAAAATTACCATTTATAGCTGCTTTTTTATCATAAAATATTTATTGTGTTGCTGCAAATTTGCGGCATGTTACAATCACAATTATTGATAAAAATTAAAAGAAATGAAATTGTTAATTGATGTATTAGGATGGTCTGGATCGGGCTTTTTAATTCTTGCTTACGGGTTAACACTCGTAGAAAACAATAAATATGTAAATTATTCTAAATATTTAAATTTATTTGGAGCCCTTTTAATAGCTATTAATTGTTATTATTATAATGCCATACCGTCTTTTGTATCTAATTTAATATGGAGTGTAATGGCAACGTTTACTTTATACAGAACCAAAAGAAAAGAACGTGTTTTTAATCATCATAAAGTAATTACAAAGCGTTTTTTTAGATACTAAAATAGCACGCAATTAAATATTAAAAAGACAACCATTTGGTTGTCTTTTTTTTTGTTTTAAATAGTAGGTGCGCTATTGTTAACTTAAATTATTTAATGTTAAAAACAAGTTTAGCATCGTTTTTGATTAACTACAATCAAAATAATAAGAATGAAAAAATTAACACTACTCGTTTTACTGTGTTTGGGAATTGTACATACTCATAATGCGCAAGAAACACCTTTAAAAAAGGTAGCCTCAAAGCATTTTAAAAACCTTTATAAGATTAATGATGGTTTGTACCGAGCAGAACAACCCAGTAAAAAAGGGTTTAAAGAAATAGAATTGATGGGAGTAAAGACGGTGCTTAATTTAAGACGTCTTAGAAATAATACCAAAAAAGCAGCAGATTTTAATTTTAATTTGGTGCATCATTCTATTAAAACTAAACAGTTAAATGAAGAAGATATTTTAAATGCACTACGTGTGATAAAAAATGCTAAACAACCTGTTTTAGTACATTGCTGGCATGGATCTGATAGAACAGGAACAATTATTGCGGCTTACAGAATGGTGATGGATAACTGGTCTAAAGAGCAAGCAATTAAAGAGTTTCTAATAGATGATTTAGGATATCATAAGCATAGATATCCCAATTTATTGGTCTTATTAAGAAATTTAGACATCCAAAAAATGAAAAAGAAGTTAGCAATTACCTAGCAAACAGCACTTATAACTGAGCAATCTGTTCTAAAAAAAAACACCCAAGCATTATAACGAATTATAACACTTGGGTATTCTTAACTAGTGAAAATAATTATTTTTTAGCGGCATTTTTAAATTTGTAAGTAATACCAAAGTTAATACCAAAAGAAGAATAAGGTACTTTTTGTGATAATTCTGTTGAATGAGATGAATCCCCTGCCTCAATTGCCTGTTCTTGGGCTTGTGCTTCTGCAGGCGATATTTTATCTACATATGTTGTTGATAAGAAAACATTATTTTCATTATTAGTAGTCGGTTTTGGTAAGTTGTCTAAAGTGTATAAACCACTTTTAGCAACTGTACCATCAGGTAAAACAATATCTGTATTAAATTCTGTAATTTCAGAATCTTTACGTTTTAAACTGATGCCATAATATTCTGCTTCTACAAAAAGGTTAAGGTTGTTTGTTAAATTTATTTCGTACCCCAAAGCAGCCACAACACCTAATGGAAAATGACCGTGGTAATCTTCTACATAATTGGTTTCAGAATAAGACCCTCTAGGTAATCCTTGACCATCAGCTTGTGCATCACTAAAAACTGATTTACTATACACAACAGCTTCTGTTTTTCCCCCAACTTTTACCAAAGCACCTAAACGTCCGTAAAAATTATCTGTAAACTTATATACCATAGAAGTTGCTGCACCAAAAGCACGTGCTCTTGCAATGGCATCAATACTTGTATTTGGGATATTAACTTCAGAAACGGTTTTGTCCGCACCTCTTAAATACCCAAGGGCTAAGTCTATTCCAAATTTATTGGTAAAATAATAGGTTCCTCTTACTTGAAAATTTAAACCTTCACCATAACTTCCGTAGGTATTTTCGATTCCTGACGTATTAATTTTTTCTCCTAGTTTCATTCCGGCACTGCTCATAGAATATCCAGTACTTGCAGAAATTTGAAACTGACCATAAGTAATTGTGCTAATTAAAATAGCAGCTAAAACTGTAATTAATTGTTTCATAATAAATTGTTTTTAAATGATTTGTATTATAAAAAAAAATGAACGCTAAAAACATACTACTATTACATCCGTTTGTTAAGGGGACAGCAGTATTTAGTAGTGCCACAAATTTAAATCGACGGCAAATATACTTTTTTAATAAGATTGATTACGTATATTAAAGGTAAAGATTTTGAACTACATGAACTCCTTTTTTTTTGAAAAAAAATATTAAAAATGATGCCAATAAAAAGTGGATAAAAATTTAAAAATACCCCTTGTAGTTTTTTATTTTAAAATTAGTTTTCCTAATTTGTTATTACCAGATAACCACGCAATATTTCTATCTACAAACTGAATGGAATAATAGGCTTCTTTGCTAACATTTACCCAAGTTAAACCGCCATTATTAGAATATGAAATTCCGGTTTTACCCACAGCAAAAACCTCTTTACCATTGGTGTTGGGTACATATTGTACACAGCTTTTGTAATTAGGGGTTTGGTTATCTGCAACTAAAGTCCAAGTAAGGCCACCATCTTTTGTAATCGCTTTGTTTGCCTTGTTCTCTAGCGGTTTTGAGTAATCTCCACCAATGGCTATTCCGTTTTTATTATCAACAAAATCAATAGAATAGATTCCTTGTGGCCCAGAACCTTGCACAATTGGTGTCTCAATAACTTGCCAAGTATCCCCAAAATTATCAGATTTTAAAATACGTGCTTTATTTCCTCCAGAAGCAATCCAAACCGAACTTCCTATAGTTTTAATATTGGTATTACTGGCGGCAAAAAAAGCTTCACCTTCATCAAAAACGGGTAATTTAGAACACGGAATTTTGTGCCAAGTATTTCCTCCATCCGAAGTTAAAAGAATAGAAGCACAATTCTCTGTAGGATCTCCCACTGCAATTCCGTGTAAATTGTCATCAAAAAACTGTAAGGCATCATAAAATACTTTTTCGTGATTTTCGGTATATTGTAAGGTAGCTTTTCCATCAAATATGCGATATAATAAGGCAGGATTTGCAATACTTAAAGCAAAAACGGCTTTTCCGTTAGAAGCGATACTTCTAAAATTTGGGCGAATAGAATCTTGATACTTAATATCTAATACCATTGGTTTTAATTTAGAAGTTTCCACATCCGAAAAGTAACCGATGGTACCATTAGAACCTGCATACATTACTTCAAATTCATTTATAGCATAAATTGCACGAATGCTAACACTATCTATTGGATACTCTTTTACGTTAATTGTATTGATTTCTCTAGGTTGATAATCTTCTTTACAAGAGATTAAAAATAGGAAAGCAAAAATAAATATGATTATTCTCTTCATTTTTGATACTTTTATAGGACTAAATTAAACAAATCATTTTTAGATAATGAAAAAAGCGTTGGTAATTTCTGGAGGAGGGAGTAAAGGAGCATTTGCAGGTGGAGTTGCGCAATACTTAATGAAAAAAGAAAATAAAGATTATGATTTGTTTATAGGTACCTCTACAGGTAGTTTAATGGTGTCTCACTTGGCTTTAGGGAGATTAGATGATTTAAAAGAATTATATACCAATGTAAATCAGAAAACTATTTTTAGTAATAATCCTTTTCAAATTAAAAAAGTAGCCGGAGAAAAAGTAATTAGCATTCGCCACTTAAATACTTTTTGGAATTTTTTAAATGGAAGAAAAACCTTTGGGGAAAGTAAAAATCTACGTACTTTAATTAGAAAGAAGATTACCCGTGAAATGTATGAAGAAATTAGAAAAAACAATAAAGAGGTTGTGGTTACTGTTTCTAATTTAACGGCAAATCAAATTGAGTATAAATCTATAAACGAATGTACTTATGATGATTTTTGCGATTGGATTTGGGGTTCTTGTAACTATGTGCCTTTTATGAGTTTGTTAGAAAAAAACAATTGTCAATATGCAGATGGTGGTTTTGGGTCTTTAGTACCTATTAGAGAAGCAATTTTACGCGGAGCAACAGAAATTGATGCCATTATTTTAGAAACAGAAGTAACGCAGTTTAATAGATTACCAGCAACCAATCCTTTTTCTTTATTGTTTGATGTGTTCGATTTTATGTTAACCCATGTAGAACGTCATAATATTACTATTGGTAAATTGGCGGCAACCAATAAAGATATTAAACTAAACCTATATTATACACCCACTGTTTTAACGACTAATTCTTTAGTTTTTGATGAAACTTTAATGCGTAAATGGTGGAAATCTGGTTATAAATATGCAAAATCTAAACAAGAAGAATTAATGAGTGAGTTTAGACCAGATGTTTTAACAGATCAAGAAATAGATGTAGAAGTTGATGAAAATTTATCATAAGAGATCGATTTGAATTAGATTACTGTGTGAGTACGAGCGGGACGCTCGCGCTAGCAGAATAAAACAATTTCAAGACATTCCTCCTTTGCTGGCGCGAGCGTCTCGCTCGTGCAATATCCACATAAAAAAATAGCGTAAACAACATACAAATGAGCAGGAAATATAAATTTAGAGAAAAATCTGGAGCTTATTTTATTAGTTTTGCTACCATAAACTGGATAGATGTATTTACAAGAGACGCTTATTTTTGGTGTATTATAGAGTCTTTAGATTATTGTAGAAAGCATAAAGGAATGGAAATCTATGGATATTGTATTATGCCAAGTCATATTCATTTAATTTTTCGTTCTGCATTAAATAATCCTTCGGGATTAATTCGAGATTTTAAAGGGTTTACTTCAAAAAAAATGTTGAAAGCAATTGAAGAGAATCCACAAGAAAGTAGAAAAAAATGGATGCTTTGGATGTTTGAGCGAGCAGGAAAAAAGAATAGTAATATTACCCATAAACAGTTTTGGCAACAACATAATCATCCTATTGAGATTTGGTCACTAAAAGTATTTGAACAAAAACTAAAATACATACATCATAATCCTGTAGAAACCGGATTTGTAACTGATCCTATAGATTGGAAATATAGTAGTGCTAGAAATTATGGGAATGACGATTCAACAATTTTAGAGATTGATTTGAATTAGATTACTGTGTAAGCACGAGCGAGACGCTCGCGCTAGCGATAATAAACTTTAATCAAAATTTTTAATAAAATAACCACTCTAAAATCGCAGGAAGCTCACGTTAGTCGAATAAATTATCTTTTTAATAAATAATCTCCGCTAGCGTGAGCGTCCCGCTCGTGCAATATCCACATAAATAAATAGCATAAACAACATACAAATGATTAGAAAATATAAATTTGAAGAAAAATCTGGCGCTTATTTAATTGGTTTTATTATAATAAATTGGATAGACGTATTAGACTGGAAATGAAATAGCGTAAGAAATTACGGTAATAACTATTCAACAATTTTAGAGATTGATTTGAATTAGATTACTGCGTAAGCACGAGCGAGACCCTCGCGCTAGCGATAACAAACTTTAATCAAAATTTTTAATAAAATAACCACTCTAAAATCGCAGGAAGCTCGCGTTAGTTGAACAAATTATCTTTTCAATAAATAATCTCCGCTAGCGTGAGCGTCCCGCTCGTGCAATATCCATATAAATAAATAGCATAAACAACATACAAATGATTAGAAAATATAAATTTGAAGAAAAATCTGGCGCTTATTTAATTGGTTTTATTATAATAAATTGGATAGACGTATTAGACTAGAAATGAAATAGCGTAAGAAATTACGGTAATAATTATTCAACAATTTTAGAGATTGATTTGAATTAGATTACTGCGTAAGCACGAGCGAGACCCTCGCGCTAGCAGACGCGTTAGCTTATAAAAAATAACAACTATAAAGATAAACTTATTAGCATAAAAAAATCCAGTTTAAAACTGGATTTTTTTTTATAGGTATCATTTTAATTACTTTAAATCTACATACATTTCGTTTGCAAAAGGTTTTTGTAACTTAGAATTAGTAAGTTGTTCTTTTTTAATAGAAATAACAGATTTACCAGTAGATTTAGATCCTGAAACAATATAATTAATTGTTCTTTCTAATAAAGGTTCTGTAACATCACCTAAAACACCTAAGTTAACGTTACCAGAAATTTGCCCAAAATCTTCTGCAAGTTCAACCTCTGGGGTATATCCGTTAGGATTATTTTCTCCATTTGCATTTTTTATTTCTAATACAATCGGTTGCATAGCGTAGGTATGATTGGTGTTTAAGTCTGCACCATTTCTTCTATAATCTTCAGAATCATATAAAGTAATAGAACCTACTTGTTTTCCTACGGTTTGTGTACCTACTAAATTTACATCAATATAAGCACTTAAGGCATTTATAACCAATTCAGACGCAGAAGCTGTATCTTCTGTAACAATAAAATAAACGGTAGAAAGCCCCAAACTATTAATAGGTTCGTCTAAAATAACATTACCATTTTGATCTGTATTTGTAATATTGTCTGTAAAGTAATTTAAAAAATCACTAGCATTATTGTTTTCCATTACTTTCTCATTCCATACTTGTTGAGAATAAACGGCTGTATTAGGCTCTGTAGCAATCATACTACCTAAATAAGTGGCTGTTTGTACAGAACCACCACCATTGTAACGTAAATCTATAATTAATTCGTTAATGGCTTCTGCTTTAAAATTTGCAAAAGCAGCATTTAATTGTCCGTCAAAAGAACTTGCAAATTGATTGTACAATAAGTATCCAATTTTTTTACCACCTTCTGTAAACGTTTTGGTAAGTGCTATTGGGTTTTCTTGTAATTGAGATTTAGATAAGGTAATAGAAGTTCCGTTTGATGTAGGATTTCCACCGTTAAAATCGGCTAAATTAATGGTGTAATCTGTATTTGCACCAAATAATAAATCCATATAATTAGTAACTGTAATTTGAGATCCACCAACACTATTAAAAACCATGCCTCTTAAAACACCTTGTGTTTCTGCATCAGAACCAGGCACTACATATCTTACCACACCATAAACATTGGTAGCACTTCCGTTTTCAAAAAATAGCGAAAAATCCATTCCGTTGCTTTCTGTAATTCCCTGAAAAGCATTTTCTAGAGCAACATAATCATCAACAATCCAAGAAAAACGATCTGATGGTCTGTTTAATAAATTTTCGAATAAGTCTTCTGGTGATGAAAAACCTTTTAAGTACTCATTTAATTCATTTTGATTGTTAAAACGAAAATCAGCCAAATCTGGTTTATCACTTTGCCATAAATAAAATGCATTTAAACCTCGCCAAACAAAGTCTTGTACTTCTATATCTTTAGGTATGTTATCTTCTGTCTTAGAGCAATTGTAAAAAAGCGCAGAAATTATAAAAACGACTAGTATTCTAGGGAGAAATGTTAACTTCATATATTTTTTATTTATAAAAGAGAACGCAATATAAACAGAAATAGTATTATTATTAAAATATGTTGTAACAAAATAAATGTTGTATCGTCTTAATTATGTAAACCCGATAATAAAGATCTGTTTGCAACAAAAAAATCAACCAAACCAAATGAAACAGTCAGACTTTTTAAAAGTTGTTTTACCGTTTAAAGACAAGGTCTTTCGTTTAGCAAAAAGACTTTTAGTTTCTACAGAAGAAGCTGAAGATGCTACGCAAGAGTTGTTATTTAAATTGTGGAAAAGTAAAGAGAAGATTGCTGATTATAAAAATGTTGAAGCATTTGCAATGACCATGACTAAAAATTATTGTTATGATCGTTTAAAATCGAAGCAGGCAAGTAATTTAACATTAATACACAGTAATTATAAAGAAAAAGATACGTCTTTAGATAAACAAGTAGAACATCGAGACAGTGTAAACCAAGTACACCAATTGATAGAAAACTTGCCAGAGCAACAAAAAATTATTATTCAGTTAAGAGATATTGAACAATATGATTTTGATGAAATCTGTAAAATGGTAGATATGAAACCAACAGCAGTTAGAGTGGCCTTATCTAGAGCAAGAAAAACAATAAGAGAACAATTAATTAAAAAACATAACTATGGAGTTAGCTAACATAGAAAAATTAGTAGAAAAATACGAAAACGCGGAAACGTCTTTGCAAGAAGAAACAACCTTAAGAAACTATTTTACAGGAGGTAATGTTGCACCACACTTGCAAGAATATGAGTTCATGTTTAATTATTTTGCTATTAGCAAAGAAGAAACTTTTACAAAAACCATTCAGTTAGAACCTAAGAAATCTAAAAAGAGAAACTTAAAATGGTTATCTGTAGCAGCATCAGTAGTCTTATTATTTAGTGTATTTATTGGTAAAAATGAATACGATAGATACCAAGCAAAAAAACAATTCGATCAAATAAGTAAAGGGTTAAGACTTTTATCTGCAAACCTTAAAAAAGGAGAAAAAGCCGTTGCCACCTTATATACTTATGAGAACACCGTAAACAAGATCTTAAAATAAACCAAGTAGATAATAGTAAAATTAAGTAAACACAGAAATTATGAAAAAAATAGCAATATTAATAGCGTTAGTAGTTGCACCAATGGTAACCAGCGCACAGTCCTTTTTTGATTCTTTAGAAGATATGGACGGCATAGATATGGTAGTTGTTACCAAAGATGCTTTTGAGTTAATCTCTAAATTTAAAAATGTACAAGTAGATGATAATGAAGGTATGAAGGTCTTTCAGATGATTCAAGATTTAAAAGAATTTAAAATGTTTTCTACCAAAGATGTTGGTATCGCAAACAAAATGGAAGTAATGGCAAATACAGCCATTAAAAAACAAAATTTAACACAATTAATGAGAATTAAAGATGATAGTTCTCGTGTAAAAATTTATGTAAAATCAACCAAAAATAAAGACTTTGTAAGTGAGGTTTTAATGTTTATTAAGGGGATTGATAAAAAAACAAAAGGAAATGCAGAAGCTGTTGTGGTTTCTTTAACGGGTAACATCGATATTAACAAAATGTCTGAATTGGCCGATACTTTTTCTAAAGGAAGCAACAAGTAAAGAGATGTCTGTTCGAGCGTAGTCGAGAACTTATGACTGCGCTCAAGGAGACGACAATTTAATTTTTATCACCCCAAACTATACTATTATGAAAAACATCACCAAAATATTTTCTCTTTTATTGCTTGTTTTAATGATAACATCGTGTAAAAACGAAAAATCATTACAAGGATACTTAGTAGAAAGTCAAGAAAAAACTGGTTTTATTACTGTTGATATTCCTACTAGTTTTTTACAATTAAAGTCAGAGGCTGTTTCTGAAGAGGTAAAAGAAACGCTAAAAAGTATTCGAAAAATAAACGTGGTTGCATTGCCAATTAAAGGAAATGAACCAACGTATGAAATTGAAAAAACAACATTAAAAAGTATTTTTAAAGACAACAAAGAGTATAAATCTTTAATGTCTATGAAAACAAAAGGAATGCATGTAAACTTGTATTATACCGGAAATACAGATTCTATAGACGAAGTGATTGCTTTTGGTTATGGAGACGAAGTTGGAGTAGGTGTTGCTCGTTTATTAGGCGACCACATGAATCCTACTAAGATTATAGCAATGATGAATAATATTAAATTTAATAAAGACAATTTAGATTTAGAAAAATTCAGCGCTATTTTTAAAGGAAAATAATTTTTTTAATAGTTAATTTTAAGCTGTAATCTCTTATGAGGTTACAGCTTTTTTTTGCAATCTTAATAGAGTGTTTCGTTTTTAAATCATTAAAAAGCTTTTAAAAAAATGAATACTACTTGCCAATTGTTATTTCAATAAAAGGAGAAATCTCCGAATAAAGAAAACCAATGTATAGGTAACTTTATGTGATTTCTTTCTACCTTCTAAATGATAAAATTGCATATTTTCTATGTTGTATATTTATAATAAGCAGCTATTCTTTTTTACTAAAAACGGCTATTGTAACTGTCAACTATTTTTAACTGCTCATTAACAGCTACATTGTTAATATTTCTTATTTTTGGAACTTATGAAAATGCAATATATGATGATTAAAAAAGTGCTGTTTTTTGTTTTCCTTTTGATGAGTTTGGTTAGTTTTTCTCAAACTTATGATACCTACAAACCCGAAAGAGAAAAAATTAACGATCTGGTTCACACAAAATTAAAAGTCGATTTTAATTTTAAGGAAAAACAATTAAACGGAGAAGCTTGGGTTACCTTAAAACCTCATTTTTATGCAACTAGCAAACTTACGTTAGATGCCAAAGCAATGCTAATACATCAGGTTTCTTTAAATAATCAGAAATTAGAGTATCATTACGATGATTTGCAAATGATAATCGATTTACCAAAAACCTATAAAAAAGACGAAGAATACACCATTTATATAAAATATACTGCTCGTCCGGAAAAAGTGCAACAAAAAGGAAGTGCTGCTATTACCGATGCAAAAGGCTTGTATTTTATAAATGCTGATGGTTTAGACAAAAATAAACCTACTCAAATCTGGACACAAGGAGAAACGGAAGCAAGTAGCTGTTGGTTTCCAACAATAGACAGTCCGAATCAGAAAACGACGCAAGAAATTTATATGACCGTTCCAGATAAGTTTGTAACACTTTCTAACGGAAAATTAGTAAGTCAGACTAAAAACGGAACCAATAGAACCGATTATTGGAAAATGGATCAAAAACATGCGCCCTATTTATTCTTTATGGGGGTAGGAGCATACGAAGTTATAAAAGATTCTTACAAAAATATTCCTGTAAACTATTATGTAGAAAAGGAATACGCACCATATGCTAAAGATATTTTTGGTTTAACACCAGAAATGATGGGGTTCTTTTCTGAGAAATTAGGGGTTGAATATCCTTGGAACAAGTATAGCCAGATTGTGGGTAGAGATTACGTTTCTGGGGCAATGGAAAACACAACTGCAGTAATTCATGGCGAACAAGCGTACCAAACACCAGGACAATTAATTGATGAAAATGCACAAGAAAACACCATTGCACACGAACTTTTCCATCACTGGTTTGGCGATTTAGTAACGTCTGAAAGTTGGTCTAATTTAACGCTAAACGAATCTTTTGCCAATTATAGCGAGTATTTATGGAGAGAATATAAATACGGTAAATTAGATGCAGATATGCATTTATTTGAAGATAGTCAGGCATATTTAGATGGGCAAAATAACGACAAACATTTGGTACGTTTTAACTATGTAGATAAAGAAGATATGTTCGATTTAGTTAGCTATAACAAAGGTGGAGCAATATTACACATGTTACGAAAGTACCTAGGTGACGATGCTTTTTTCTTAGGCTTAAAAACCTATTTAACAGAAAATAAATACCAAGCTGCAGAGGTACATCAATTACGTTTAGTATTTGAAAAAATTACGGGTAAAGATTTAAATTGGTTTTTTAACCAATGGTATTTTGGAGCAGGACATCCAAGAATAGAAGTTTCTTATGATTATAACACCATTCAGAAAACGGTAACAATAAACTTACAACAACTAAATGCAAATGAGTTTAAGTTTCCTTTTGCCATTGATATTTTTGAAGGTGGTAAAAAAACAAGACACAACGTTTTTGTAGATAATAACGATGCTTCTTTTACCTTTCCATACACCAAACAGCCAACGTTAATTCAGGTGAATGCAGACGGTGTTTTATTATGTGAAATTACCGAAACTAAAATATTGAGTGATTATATTTTTCAGTTAAAACATGCAGAAAACTATGCACATAGAAGAGAAGCATTGTTAGAAGTAGCCAAAAAACAAGAAGAAAAAGATGCCTTTAACGCTGTAGAAGCAGCAATGAGTGATGCTTCTTATAAAATTAGAATATTAGCTTTAGAAAAAATAGATTTAATTAATAAGTTTTCTAAAAAAGATGCCATTGCCAAAATAATGCAGATTGCTAATAATGATAAGAAAACATTGGTACAAGCAACGGCTATAGAAACGTTAGGTAAATTAACAGACCCAGCGTTAAAATCTATTTTTGTAAAAGGATTAGAAAGCAAATCATACTCTGTAATTGGTAAAGCTTTAGTAGCTATGTATTATGTAGATAAACCTTTGGCAATAGCCAAATCTAGAGAATTACCAGATGAAATTAGAAAAATTTTAGCAACGCCTTTAACACGTATTTACATAGAAGAAAACGACGAAAAAGAATTGCCTTTTATTGCAAAAAACGTGTTGTCTGGTATGTTTTTAACGGGTGATGATGCTACCAAAAGTTTGTATCAAAAAGCTTTTACAAGAATCTCAGAGAATAATAATTCTGAAGCAATACAGAATATTGTAGACGATATGGTGGTAAAAGGAAACCAATACAAATCGTTTAATTTTGATAAAGTAGTCATTAATTTAATGAGAAAAATGATACAAGATCAAGAAGCTAAAAACACTCCAAATAAAATTAGAAATACAGAAATTATTAAAGAAGGTATGGCTAAGTTATTGTAAGAACTTATAGTTTAAGTAACCTTAGTTAAAGAACAACACCCTAGTTTATTACAATACGTTGTGGTAATCTAGGGTGTTCTGTTTTACAGCAATTATAATATCGGTTTTGTAGGTCTTTTTTTCTATTTATTTAATGTTTTTGTTTCGGCTTTAGGCAGTGTAAAATAAAAAGTAGTTCCTTTAGTAATCTCACTTTCTACCCAAACTTTTCCTTTATAAAAATGAATTACTTTCTTAACAATAGAAAGTCCAATTCCAGATTTTGTTTCACTGTCATCAATACTTTGAAAAAGCTCAAATATTTTTTTGAAGTATTTTTCTTCAATTCCTTTTCCGTTATCTTTTACATAAAATTCCCAAAATTCTAAGGTTTCTTTTACACCAACTTCTATTTGTCCTGTTTCATTGGTAATGCTTTTAATGGCATTCTGAATTAGGTTTTGAAACACTTGAAGAATTCGATGTTTATTACCTTTGATAACAGGAAGGTTGGCATCTATTTTAATTTGAATAGATTTAGGTACAAGAATTAATTTTACAATTTCGTTGACTAAATCGTAGGTGTTAATGTCGTATTCAGCCATTTTATCATCGTCTATACTTGAGTAACTTAAAATTCCGGTAATTAAAGATTCCATTTTTTCTAGATTTTCTAGAATTAATTGGCAATACATTTTACTTTCATCAGTTAAAGAATTCTCTGGTTCTTCTTCAACCCAATTTAATAAGGTATAAATGCTTCGTAAAGGCGCTTTTAAATCGTGAGAAACAATATGTGCATAGTTGTTTAACTCGCTATTTTTGTGCTCTAAATTGGTTAAAAGTTCTTCTCTTGCTTTGTTGGCTTTTAAAATATCTTCCGATTGTTTTTCTATGTATTTTACTAAATTGATAGATTCATTAATTTCAGAAATATTTTCTACAGAATCAATTTTTAAAACTTTTGCAATATAATCGAGGCTTTTAATTACTTTTTTAAGGTTTCTAGTTTCTCTTTGTGCGTCTTTACGTTCTGTAATATCACTAACAGCACCAATTACATTGATAATTTCATTTTCTTTATTCAACAATAAAGAAACATTTAAATCTCCCCAAATAACGGTTTTATCCTTACGTATATATCTTTTTTCTATATTATAAGAGTCAATTTTTCTTTGAATTAGTTTCTGAAATTGAGTCATGTCTTTTTCTAAATCATCTGGATGTGTAAAATCGGCAAATGTCAATGCGGTCAATTCTTTTTCAGAATATCCCAAAATATCATTTAATTTTTTATTTGAAAATACTGGTTTTCCTTTTAAATCTAGAAGTGTAATACCAATACCTGCGTTGTTAAATATCGAATAAAACTTATTTTCAGTTAATTTTAATTCTTCTAATTTAATTCTTAAAGTATCTTGTAACTTATTTTTTAGGGTTTCTAATTGGCTATTTTGATCTTGTAATGTTTTATTTTGAAGATGTACTTTGTGATTAAAATATTGAATTCCCAATAAAATCAAGAAAATTAAAATGGTAATAATTATAAAAGAAGCCCATTCATATATGGCGTAAATAGACTGAGATTGGTATACTTTTTTTAGATCTATTTTATGAATAAGAACAAATGTTTTTTGGTCTTTGTAATGACTATTTTTAATGCTTTTACTATTTATAGTTACTTTTTTATAGAGATAAATATTGTTTTTAAAAGCGTAATCTCCAGTGGGGTTTTGCTCTATTTTTTTCCATAGTTCTGGGTGTGTATGGTACAATGCCAAACTATCTGAATTAGAGGTAATGTGTTTAAAATTTTTATGTGCATCTTCAGATATTAAACTAAATCCTTCTGCTGTTCTTAATTCAAAGTTGGCATATTTAAGTTTACTCTGTCTAGCCAATCTATCAAAAAGATTATCCATAAAATAATTGATAATGAGTACGCCACTCCAATTGTTAGTAGGGGTGTATACTTTTTTAGCAACTCTAAGCACAGGATTATAAGGAATTTCAATTTTCCCATGCTCCATATTCAAATCAATATTAGAAAAATAAATATCGTCTTTTTGTAATTTCTTAGCATTTTTAAAATAGTAACGATTGCTTTTATTCTGAAGTTTATCAAACTCTGTAACTTTTGCTGCATTAATACTATCAAAATCTACACGAATAATTTCATGCCCTAGGGTATCTATAAATCTTACTTGATCGTATGTAGTTTGTAAATTTGCTAAATGAAGAAAAAAGTCTTTTAGTTTATCCTGATTCGGTTTTATGTCTTTTGCAAAATCCTTTTGATATTCCCAATTAATAATATCAAGATCCATTGCAAGATTTTTATACATATCATTAATTAAAATTCCTTTAGAATTTAAATCATTGGCAGCTCCATTTTTTATAATTTCTAGTTGATTTTTAGTAATAATCGTATAATAATTATGGATAACTAAATAGGTAATTATAGTTAGTGGGATGAAAAAAAGGAGTAGCTTTTTAATATTTATAAATTTCATTCTTACTATTTTACGGAAATACAAAAGTTTTGAGTTTTCTAAAAAGCCGAATTTACTTTAAAAGAATGTGAATTTAGCTAAATTTATAAATTATTAAAATTTTAAATCGATTGTAAAAATATTAAAAAGTTATGTAATTATTAGCCGTTTTTGTTGATGTTTTTACTGTAAATAGCTAAATATAACATCTAAAATATCATTTTTAATTTTGATGTATAAAAACCTAAAACAATAGAATTCATTAGTTTAGAAATTCAGTAAAGGTTTTTGCTTTTAGAATTACAAAATTAATGAAAGTAGAAGTGGAGAAGTTGTTGTAATTTTCCGTTTTTAAAAAAGACAATGCTTTATATAATCACCATTATTTTATTACTCTTTATTTTATACTTAAGTTTTAGGTTTAAGAAAAAAAGAAAAACAACATCACTAGAAAACGTTACAATTCCTACACATTGGCATGCAATACTTTTAGAAAATGTGTTGTTCTATAAAAATTTAACCACCAATGAGCAACAAGATTTTTGTGTTAAAATGTTCCGTTTTTTAGAAGTAACAAACATAGAAGCTGTTCATTTTAAGCTAGAAGAATTAGATTGTTTGTTAATTGCGGCAAGTGCCATAATACCTGTATTTCGATTTAAAAATTGGCAGTACACCAACTTAACTACGGTTTTAATTTATCCTGATTATTTTGATGAAGATTTACAATTTAGTGATAAAACTGCCGATAGAAATATAGGTGGTTTGGTAGGAACAGGAAGATTCGATAACCAAATGATTTTATCTAGAAAAGCCTTGCATCTTGGGTTTACTAATAAAACGGACAAAGGAAACACTGCTATTCACGAGTTTATTCATCTTTTAGACAAAGCAGATGGCGTTATAGATGGCATTCCTGCTGTTTTGTTAGACAAACAATATACCATTCCGTTTTTACAATTGGTACATAAAGAAATGGAAGCGATAAATAATGATAAATCAGATATTAGAAATTACGGTGGTACTTCTGAAATTGAATTTTTAGCTGTGGCAGGAGAATATTTTTTTGAAAGACCAAAGTTGATGAAAAGAAAACATCCAGCATTGTATAAAATGCTAGATGCTTGTTTTATGAAATCCTAAGGTTGTAAAATAGGGGGAGTTGCTCCTTTATTTTTTCATCACAAATTGATTTGTAATATTTTCTACATCGTTAGCCGTAACTTTTTTGGCAGATTTTTTTATCTTATTAATAAACACTTTTACTTCTTCTGGGGTTCCAGGACCGCCTAAATTCTGACCATTAGCATCATAAGAATTGGTAATTACCTTTAAATCGGCATCTAAAATCACCCAAAAAGGCAAACCTGCTGTATCTCCTTTATATTGTTTTAATAAAGCTGTAGAACCAGGGTTTTCCAAATGTTCTTTTCCTTTAGTTTCTTTTACAACAACGGGAACCATTACATAATTGTCTTCAAAAAACTTTTTAGTATTGGCCGCTTTCATGTCTTTGGTCATTTTACGACACCAACCACACCAAGAGGCTTCAAATTTTATAAAGATAGCTTTTCCTTCTTTTTTAGCGATTGCTTGTGCATTTTTTAATAAAACATCGGTACTTTCTTGTGCAGATGTTTGTAAACTAAAAGCGAATACTGTGGTGATAAAAAGTGTAATCAATTTAATTTTCATAAATAGTTTTTTAAGTGATTTTTAAATATATATAATTAAGACAGCTTTTTTAAAGCTACTCTAATTTCTAGTGGTTCAGAACGTGTTCTGTAATCTTTAAATTATTCGTTTAAATCTGTAAATGTTAAGCTTGTTCTGTCTAACACTTCAACTTTAGAAATGGCTTCCATAAATGTAGTGTAATTTACAAGTACAGAACTCTTTTTAGGAAGCGATTTTAAGGGTTCTTTTAAAGCAAACAACGCAATGGTATACGTATGTTTTCCTGGACCACGAGAACAAGGTGAGGTGTAAGAAATTGCGGTTCCGTCTTTATTTGCGCCCATTGCCCAATTTGGGTTGTTGGCCATTTTGTAAGGAATCGAAGTTACAGACGGATCAATGTTCCATAAAAGTAAATACGAGTTTACTTCTTCTTTATTATTTTTTTTAGGATAATGATACATTACCACCGCTAAAGATTTGGTGCCTTCTGGTACATTGGCCCAAGATAAAGGGATGGAATTTTCTACATCTTTTACTTTTTCTTCGCACTTGTAAGCGGCTAACAATTCGCCATTTACAATAGCTTTACTGTTTACTATAAAGTCTGCGTTTATGGTTTTAAAATCGTCGTAATTTTTATAGGAGGAAGTCTGTTTTTTACAAGATTGCATAGTAATAATGGCTATTGCAATTATAAATAGGATACTTTTTTTTGATGCCATTTTAATTTGTCTTATTAAAGTGATAAAATCCGTGAGGTACTATAAAACTGTGGTGCTAGCTAGTTGCCCGTAAGCATAAACGAATTTAAGGTTTTTCTGTTAAAAAAAGATAAGAATTCACAGTCTTAAGTAAGTTTTAACAAAGAAAAAATGGCGCAATCTATAAAAAGGTATAAATGCCGTAAAATGTTTATTCTTGTTCAAAAATAATGCGTCTTTCGGTTGTTTTTTTATACAGGTTTTTGGGAATAATAGGGGTATTTATCTTAGCACCATCGTTTTTAGGATTCGTGTCTAGCGTATATTCTAGTTGATAGGCAATCATTTTTTCAAACGGAATTAAAAAGTCTTTGGTATCGCATTGTTCTAAGTCGGCTTTATTTAATAAATTTAAAACTGTATAAACCGACTCAATAGTACTTAAACAAAGAGGATCTGGCTGCTGCTTAATAATAAATTTTGATATGATCTTGTTATCAAAACTCACTCTTTTTAAAGCTTGCAAGTTTTTGCTTAGTTTCAACATTTTTCGAGCGCAAGGCCAAGTACCATCTAGAATAAAAATGTTAGCATTGTTTCCAATAACCGTTTGTATTTCTGCACTTTTTCTAGTTGATAAATTAAAACTGTCCTTGCCAGGATACAATAAGAAAGACGTACTATTTTCTTGAGTTAATAGTTCATTGATACGTTCATTATTGGTAAAATCGACACCAACGATGATTTCTGAATTTTCAAGTTGAAGATTCGTCATGTAGCCCGTTCCTTTTTTTTCTTTTCGATACTCCTTTGGATGCATTAAAATAATAAAACGCGTCTTCGTTTGCAAAGAACTAATGTATTTGCAAATACACGTGCTTGAAGATCGCATGCATTTGTAACATTTTATTCTTGGTTGTTTTATGGTTAATGACAAGGTGTTTTTTTTTAAAATATTGGAGGTTTAATTACATAAATTCTTCTTGTTAATAGCTTTAACTACTCGTTTGTTATTCTTATAGTCACATAAAACATTAATTTAAAAATTCTTATAATTTTAAGAATTGGCATATTCGTACAAGGTTTTCCATATCTTCTCATCTACTTTCTTTATTTCGCCTAATGCTCCATTTATATTATTCTCATTATTTAAAATATTATCTATTCTATTTTTCAAATCTTCAATTGATAATTCACGAAGTAAACTTTGTGCGTAATCTATATTGAGTTTACCAAGTGTGTTTAAACCAGATGATAATTTTCTAAATCCAATATTTTTGTAGGATTCAATCAATAGTGGCTTGAAGTCGATTAGTAAATTTTGAGCTAGTTCCTTATCTATCTTTCCGAAACGATAAAGAGCATCACATAATTGAGGAAATTGTATTGAAATCTTTTTTCCCGATTTAAGTTTTTCTTGATAGATTTTTATCATTGAATTCGTTGCAGTTGGGCTTATTTTATGTAAAATCGAAACTGAACTAAAGAAGCCTTCAGCAGTACATTCTATTATTTTGCTTTTAAAAATGTTATGTGAATTTAGATTTATAATGATTTTATCTATTTTCTCTCCGTCATATTTTTTCAAAACATTAAATGCGTTTGCAAGTCCTGGAAGATTTACTTCACGAGCGAATCCTTTTTTAACAAATAAATAATTGTCTAAACTTGAAATGAATGACTGAGTTTTAACAAAATTGACTGAACTAAATCCGTCAAATATATTTGGTAAGTGAGTTAATAGAATTAGTTTAGATTCAAGTTTTTCTATTAAGTTAGTTTTAAAGTACTCATCTATATATTTTTCGGCAAGACTTTTATTAAAGTAACCAACTGACTTTATTATATGTGATGATATAGAAACACTTGAACTCAATATTCTACCATATATGATGTCTGAATGAGCTGTCTCAATTAAATGATTACCATATTCTTTGTCTCCAATTTTATGCAAAGATTCGAGTATATGAGAAATTTCCTTTCCTTTTATTTTTGTTGAGTTAAATCTTTCTTCTAATGGATTATACTCTTTTATCTTTAAAAGAATCTGAGTTGCAAGCCTTTCGCTTATGTTGTTTATTTCGACCAAAACTCTTCCAAAATCATTTAAATCACTTCTAACTAATTTTTGGTATAACAATTCTGGATTTAAGTTTTCGGCAATATCCTCACATATTGCTTTGTCAATTTTTTTTAGTCTTGATAAACCAATGCCAATTTGAGAAATAGGCACAAAACCAATTGACTTGTGAAGATTTTCTTGCGGAATTTTGTCTAAAATGAATTTAGCCTTCTGATTTCCGAGAACATTAATTTCACTTAATGTTTTTGTAATATTGTCAAAAGGTGTTTTTCCAATTCTTGAAGATATAAATTCTTCGTCAAGATTATTGTAAATGTAAAAAGCAAGTTCAGAGTCAATGGTCTTTATTTCAGTTAACGAATTCCCTAAAAGTTTGAAAGGTACTTTATTAAAAATATCTACCCATTCGTCTTTTGATATGAGTGAAATTAATCGATGTCGAATGTGATTATTTTGAAGATATTTAAATGCCAAAGTAAGCTTACTTATATTAGCATTTAGAATAATATCTGTTAACTCATCATCTGTAAAGACTTCATAAAGTTTATTTTTTAAAGCCTTATTTTTAGGATGAATAGAGTAGTGGGCATAAGATAAAGTAAATAGGTTGTTATTTCCTTGTTTTAAGACAATCGCACGTCTTTCATTTTCAACAATTAGTTTAGTTACTAATTTCTCATAATTTCTTTTTGCGAACAGTTTAGTTAATTGAAGTATGTTTTTTAGTTCTTCTGAATTTGCTGTGTCAGATTTTTGGAAATAACTCACAATTGCTTGAAAGCTATTCGCGTCATTTTGTAATTCACTAAAAATCCATTGTGTTTTGTTAATACCCAAGTTGTAAAATATCTGATATATGTTTTCGGGATAATCACAAAACTCTTTAGATAAGAAAAGATGTATGTAAGTTTTAATGTTTGAAACAATAAATCTATCTTTTTCGTTATTATATCGCTGTTTAAAGTCGATTTTATTACGAGAAAGATATGCATCAATAAGTAAGTCAGAAAAGCTCGAATGCATAAAAAGAGAATCGTTAAACTCCTCTGTGAAAAACAAACCATCTTTTTCTGAAGCATCATCTTGTTTTGACTTGGAAAAAGGTATCTCAAAAGAATACAAACAAGCATAAATCATTAATTCTTTTTGCTCTTCTGGATTTAAACCATTAAGAAAACGTGAATAAAGATTTTGATTTAATCGACTATCATCAATATCACTTAAAGTTAAATTACTCTCGTTCCAATCCTTTAAGATTAGTCTTAATTTGAAAAGATTCTTTTTTGTTAAATCGATTATTTTTAAAGGGTTTCCAACCTTTAATTCATTTCCTTCTTTTTGATTGTAGATTTTGTATTTTTCAATTATCCCTGATAATTTTTCCTTATAAAATTCATCAGAATTGAATTTCTCAAATGACAATTTTGAGTCTTTTAATATCTCGAAAACATCATCGATTTCTGAATATAAGTCCTTCCTTAATTCTTTTGATATGAAACGAGAAACAAAAAGAAAAATGATATTTGAGTATTGTTCACTTCTAGAAATTAATTCATTTGCTAGCTGAAAATTTAAGTGAATATCATCAACTATAAGAATAGCAGGATTTATACCAATCTTTTCTATGTCCTCATAAAAGTTTGAAAAAGATAAGTTGTCACTTGCCTTAATTTTTACATAAAAAGGATAATATGCTTTATTTTCATCTGCTTGTACTCTCTTTGCAATATCAAAAGCAACAGTTGTTTTACCAGTTGATGGATGACCTGTGATTAAAAATTTATTCTTGTTTTCAAAATCAATCTCTTTTACAAAATTGTCTATTAGCTTTTGTTCTTGATTTGTGTAATAGATTAGATTATTCTCAAACTCATTTTCACTCGTTTTTTCTTTATTTGTTATTGATAACTCAAGGTCTAACGCTTTAATCCATCTGAATGGCTGTCTGCTATTGTCTAAACCAAGTTCTCTCCATAGAATATTTCTAATTTCCTTTATTTCATTGTCCTCTAGCCCTTGTATTTGACTACTTAATTTTTCAGAATAATAAATATCTTCTTTCGGATTGAAAATATTGATTGGTAAGTCTCCAAAGTTAGTTTTGCCACTTGTCCTAATAGGATTTCTCGATGAAATAAATAGAAACTTGAGTTTATTGTATTTTTTGTTGTACTCTTTTTCTATAAAAGTTCTAACCGTGTTTCTAATTTTTTCAGGTGTTGCATCTGTTGAAATTTGAAATACAGTACTTTCCGAAATTAAATCAATTGACGGATGATTTAACGATATTATGTCTGCACGAGAGAATTTTGATTTAAATATAATTGTAAATAATTCCCCAAATATTTTTTCAGCAATTTGAGCTTTGTCAGTCAAATTTATGTGAGTGTCAAGCTTTATGTTTGTTGTTAATATTGCTAAAGCTCTATTTATTTCTTTTATGATTTGTTCTGATGCAAGATTCATTATCTTTTTCGGATTGAGTGTTGGTAAGAAGCAGCTATTTTGTTTTTTATTCTAATTTCAATGATTTAATCAATTTTAATATACTATTTAAGTGTTTAAATATTTAATAAAACCTAGCTAACAAATTTAACTTTTTCCCTTCAATAATCTCAAAAGTTAAAAAGCAGGTTATAACAACTTATCAACCAAAAAGCACCTTCCAAATCCCCATCAACAAAAACCAACAAAAGTTTTCTGTCCTTTTCCTAAAGGAGGTAGTATCTTTGCACTTTATTTTATTTATGTCTATAAACACACTTTTAATAACACCACCATTTACACAGTTAAATACTGCGTATCCTGCAACCGCTTACATTAAAGGATTTTTAGATGCTAAAGAGGTACAAACAACACAGATGGATTTAAGTATCGAGTTGTTTACCGCAGTGTTTACCAAAGAATTTATAGATGCCATTTTTAAACAAGCAGAAATGCTGGGTGGTAAAGAATTGCCTTTGGTTTGGAATCAAAAGGAAGAGTACATCAATAAAGTAGACTCTGTAATGAATTATTTGCGTGTGCAAGAAGTTACGGCAGCGTATCAAATTGTACATAAAGATTATTTGCCACACGGACACCGACGCATAAAATTAGACAAAGATTTAAGTACCGAGTTTGGCAAATTAGGAATCTTAGACAAAGCCAAACACATTGCTACGTTGTTTGTAGAAGAATTAGGCGATTTTATCAACCAAAATGTAGACGAGTTTTTCTCATTTACACGCTATGCAGAACAAATTGGTAGAGCAGCCTCTAGTTTCGATGAGTTAGACGAATGTTTACAGTTTGAAACTACGCTGATAGAAGATGAAATGTTGTATTTGTTAGACGAAAAATTACAAGAAGACAATTACGATTTAATCTGTTTTACAGTTCCTTTTCCTGGTAACTTATTTTCTGCGTTGCGATGCGCTCAGTTTATCAAAAAAAACTATCCAACCGTTAAAATCGGAATGGGTGGCGGTTATTGCAACACCGAATTAAGACGTTTGTCGGATCCTAGAATTTTCGATTTTGTAGATTTCATCACCTTAGATGATGGCGAAGGTCCGTTGTTAAGAATTACCGAATTTTTAGACGGAAAAATAGGCGAGGAGCAACTAGAAAGAACCTATATCTGTAGAAATAACGAGGTTGTGTATGCAAATAAATTGCCCAACACTATTTTTCATCATAAAAACTTACCAGCACCAAGTTATATAGGTTTGCCAACGGAAAAATATTTGTCTTTTCTAGATGTCATGAATCCGATGCACAGAATGTGGTCTGACGGAAAGTGGAATAAACTCACCATTTCTCACGGTTGTTACTGGAAAAAATGTTCTTTTTGTGATGTAAATCTAGATTATATCAGCAATTACCAAAACACCACCGCCGATGATTTGGTAGATAAAATTGAAAAAATAATCTCAGAAACCGGAATTACAGGTTTCCATTTTGTAGACGAAGCTGCGCCACCAAAAATGTTAAGAGCCTTGGCAAACAAGTTGCTAGAACGCAAAGTATACATTACTTGGTGGACCAACATCCGTTTCGAAAAAACCTTTACACCAGAACTGTGTGCATTATTATCTAAATCGGGTTGTATTGCAGTTACTGGCGGTTTAGAAGTAGCGTCGGACAGGTTGTTGGAAAAAATGAAAAAAGGCGTAGATATTGGTCAGGTTGCTCGCGTTACCAAAGCCTTTGCTGACGAAAACATTATGGTGCATGCCTATTTAATGTTTGGTTTTCCTACAGAAACGGCACAAGAAACCATCGATTCTTTAGAAGTTGTACGTCAGTTATTTTACAACAATTGTATTCAGTCTGCTTTTTGGCATCAATTTGCGTGTACAAGCCACAGTCCGGTTGGTAAAAACCCAGACGAATTTGAGATTAACATTATTGGTCCAGAATTTAAAGGATTTGCCGAGAACGATTTGTATCACGAAGATCCAACAGGAGCAGCCCATCACTTATATAGCCAAGGATTAAATACCGCTTTAAACAATTACTTGAATCACAAAGGCTTTGAAATTCCGTTGCACAAATATTTCGATTTTAAGGTTCCTAGAGTTACTGTTAATAGCACTATGATTGAAAAATGCTTGAAAGAGTAGTTTTATTAGAAGTTATTTCTTGATTTCCAATAAGTCTACTTGTCATTGCGAGGAACGAAGCAATCTGTTAATTTGTAACTCAAAAAAAACAGATTACTTCGTCCTATCGTCCTCGTAATGACGGTACGTTTGTCATTGCGAGGAACGAAGCAATCTCCTTATCCAAACAAAGATTACTTCATTCGTACCTCATTCGTAATGACACTCTAAACAAACCCCAATTGTCATTTCGACGATAGGAGAAACCACATAACAATAAACACAACAACGGCATCACTTTATGTGGTTTCTCCCAAAGGTCGAAATGACAAAACCCCATTTGTCATTGCGAGGTTACGAAGCAATCTGTTAATTTGTAATACAGAATAAAAAGATTACTTCGTCCTATCGTCCTCGTAATGACGGTAGGTTTAGTTATTGAGAGGAACGAAGCAATCTCATAATGTATCACTCAAAACAAACATATTACTTCATCCCATCGTCCTCGTAATGACAGTCTATTTGTCATTGCGAGGTAACGAAGTAATCTCATAATATGCTACTCCGAACAAACAGATTACTTCGTCATACTTCCTTGTAATGACAAAATTATTTATCTTAGAAGGAAAAAACTATGAAAAAGTACCACATTTACTTTTTAACCAATAAAAATAATACTGTTTTATATATTGGAGTCACTAGTAATTTATTAAAAAGAATTTATCAGCATAAAACGAAAGAGTATAAAGGTTTTACAGCAAAATACAATTGTGCTAAATTAGTGTATTTTGAAGAATACGATGATATAAATTCTGCTATAGCAAGAGAAAAACAATTAAAAGCTGGAAATAGAAAACGTAAAAATGAAATAGTAAATTTAGAAAATCCTAATTGGAATGATTTGTCTGATGGTTGGTTATTTCAGTTTTAATTATCATTGTGAAGTTACGAAGTAATCTCTTAATTTGTACTCAAAATAAACAGATTACTTCGTTCTTTCGTCCTCGTAATGACAGTCCGTTTGTCATTGCGAGGTTACGAAGCAATCTCTTTATCTAAACAGAGATTACCTCATTCGTAATGACATTCGAAACAATCCCTAATTGTCATTTCGACGATAGGAGAAATCACATAACAAAAAACACCATAACTTTATGTGATTTCTCCCGATGGTCGAAATGACAAAACTGTGTGTTTTAATTCTAACGCAAAATACCCTGATTGTCATTGCGAGGAACGAAGCAATCTCTTGATTGTAACTCATAATAAACAGATTACTTCGTCATACTTCCTCGTAATGACAGTCGTTTGTCATTGCGAGGTTACGAAGCAATCTCTTAATTGTAACGCAAAATAAACAGAGATTACTTCGTTCTATCGTCCTCGTAATGACAGTCCATTTGTCATTGCGAGGTTACGAAGCAATCTTTTATCCAAATACAGATTACCTCATTCGTAATGACAAACTGGTTTACCTTACTTCGCATAAGCACCAGAAGAATAGGTTAACTCGTAACTATGTGTGTACACTTCAAAGACAATCCCAAAAGGATCTTCTACATAACACATTTTAAATGGCTTGTCTTTTGGATAATACTCTCTAATTGGCATTCTTTGTTTTCCTCCGTTAGCAACAATTTTATCGACCAATTCTTCTATATTAGGATCTTGAATGCAAAAATGAAAAAGACCTGTATTAAAAGGACTAAATTCTGGCGCTTCTTTAATTCCGTTCGGAAAACAAAATAACTCAACACCAATACCATCTGAAGTAGATAAATGTGCAATTTCAAATTCGGTCCAATCTTCACCAAAAACATCAATACACATTTTACCAATGGCAGTTTCTGTTTCTTTTTTAACAGTAGAAGGTTCCATTATAATGTACCAACCCATTACTTCCGAATAGAATTTTACAGCCTCATTAATATTAGGAACGGTAAGACCAATATGTGAGAATGATTTAGGATATTCTTTATTTGTTTTCATAATCTATAATTTAGACTGCAAATTTAACTTATATTTGCCTTTATAGCAATAACTTACCTAAAAGTAGTATAGTTACCTAAATGAGTAAATTAATGATTATCAATATTATAAAAATAAAACTTTGATTGAAAAAATTACATGTCCGTTAAATTACACCATGAATTTAATAGGTACCAAGTGGAAACCTTTGGTCTTATTTCATTTATTAGAAGGTGGTTTGCGTTCTGGAGTGTTGCAAAAACACATAATAGGTATTTCTAACAAAATGTTTACACAAACGGTAAGAGAGTTAGAAAAAGACGGACTAATTTCTAGGAAAATATATCCTGTTGTACCGCCAAAAGTAGAGTATACGCTAACAGAAAGAGGGCAATCTTTAGAAACAATTCTAAGAAGCTTAGATGCTTGGGGATTAAAAGATATTGCAGAATAATTATAAGGGTTTTGTTTTATTTGTCTTAAAACTTAAAACAAAAACATCCCAATTGTCATTGCGAGGAACGAAGCAATCTGTTAATTTGTAACTCAAAAAAAAAAGATTACTTCGTCCTATCGTCCTCGTAATGACGGTAGGTTTGTCATTGCGAGGAACGAGGCAATCCCCTTATCCAAACAAAGATTACTTCATTCGTACCTCATTCGTAATGACACTTGAAACAACCCCAAATTGTCATTTCGATGATAGGAGAAATCACATCACAATAAACACAGCAACGGCATCACTTTATGTGATTACTCCCAAAGGGCGAAAAAACAAAACCCCATTTGTCATTGCGAGGTTACGAAGCAATCTCAGAATATGTAACTCATAATAAACAGATTACTTCGTCCTATCGTCCTCGTAATGACGGTAGGTTTGTCATTGCGAGGAACGAGGCAATCTCATAATGTGTAATTCAGAATAAACAGATTACTTCGTCCTGTCGTCCTCGTAATGACGGTAGGTTTGTCATTGCGAGGAACGAAGCAATCTTCTTATCCAAACATAGATTACTTCATTCGTGCCTCATTCGTAATGACACTCGAAACAACCCCCAATTGTCATTTCGAGCGCAGTCGAGAACTAAATGCTTTTATAATTTAAAAATTCGATTTTACCACTGCTTATATACAATAGTAAAACCGAATTAAAAGTTAAGTTGCTTAACGTTTGTTGGGTGTTAAATAAACAGTAGAATAATGGTTAGTACAATTCCACCAACAGCAAAATACATTCCTTTTTTAAAAACAGGCATTTTTGGGGTGTACATCCAAAAAGCAGAAAACACAAAAAATAACAATGCTACCCCAAAAAATACGTTTAAAAAATACAACGGAGTATTGGTGTTTGCTTTGTGCAGTTTTTCCATTTTATCTAACACAAATGGCAGTTGATTTCTTTTAATAATTGCTACCCCAGTAGCTTTATTGTAAGTACCATTTCTTAAATACAAAACATCTCCTTTTTGATCTACTACTTTTGCTCCTTTTTTAAATATAGGCGCCAGGTCTCTAGGAGCTAGATTTGGTGCTAATTTTTTTTCAGTGATAACTTCTGTCTTTAGAAAATCGGTATCTCTAAAAACCATTAAAATTCCACTTAACGCGTACACAAACATAATTCCGGCTAAAAAAAAGCCTAAATATCTGTGAATAATTCTAATTTGAAATGAGAAAGGAGTCTTTCTTTTTGCCATGACGATATGTAATTTAAATCTCTATAATATAGACATAAATTTACGATAAAGGTTTAACGTAAAAGTTACTTTTTTTTAAAAAATATGGCTTTTAGAAAATTGTTTTTAACTTAAATTGGTCTTGTTTTAGTACCAGATTTTATTATAAATAATTACACTATGTATAAAGTTGTTGGTTTTTAGTTAGTTAGGTTTTTTGTTAGTTCGATTTCATATGAACATCCACTTGTGGAAAAGGAATGGAAATATTGTTTTCTATAAATTTACGACGCATTACCCTGCGGATATCACTTTTCATTCTATCAGAACCAAAAATAGTACTGCTATAAAATAACACCTGAAAATTTAAGGAAGAATCTCCAAAGCTAACCAATCGTGCTTCTATGATTTTTTGATGATCTACTTCTGGATGTTCTTTGGCACTTTCTTCAAGAATTTTAATCACAAACTCAACATCGCTATCATAAGAAACACCAATATCTATTCTAAAACGATTTAAATGTGTTTGATGGCTCCAGTTAATTACTTTATTAGTGGTAATTAAAGAATTAGGAATGATAATAGAAATATCATCCGTATTTAGTCCTTTAGAAGTACGTAGGCCAATTTCTTGTATTTTTACTATATCGCCATCTATTTCTAAAACATCAGAAATTCTAATAGATCTTTCAGAAAGTAAAATAATACCCGAAATAATATCGTTAAAAGTTTGTTGCAATCCCAAACCAACACCTACTAATAATGCTGCAGAACCAGCAATTAATATGGTTAATTTAATTCCAAATGCTTCTAATATAAATCCAAAAGCAACTACCCAAACTACGTATTTTATAATCTGAAATAAGGAATAAATGTTTCCTTCATTAAATTCGTTAACACCTTTATTTCTAAATAAAGATTTTTTAAGCAACCATAAAATAACTTTAGTGATGATAAAAATAAGCAGTACCATAAATAAGGTACTTACCTTTAAGCTATAATTAGCAACATTAAATAGCTCGAATTCTAATATTTTTTGTAATAAATCCATTTACTTTTTATTAAAATTTATAACACATACTTTTCAAAAATATCTTTTAATTCCTTTTCTGGCTCGTTACACAAACCCGGATGTGTTTTAGAACTCTGTATAATAGTGCTTCTACAAGCTGCCAACCATCTAAAACGATCCGAAACTTCAAAAGCACCAATTTTACCACCAGATGCTTTTCCTTCGCAAATCAATTTCCAAGCGTTTAAATAGTTGTTTAAGACATCTAGTTCTAGCTCTGGTGCTAACGCTTTTAATTTATCTGGATTGATGTGATATTTAATGCCTAAGAATTTTTTACGCTTAGAAAATAGAATAACTCCTATATTAAAGAATTCTTCGCGTTCTACTTTTGGCACCAATCTAATAATGGCATATTCAAAGGTAACTTTATCTTGCATCTTCTGCTTCTTTAACTAATTCATCAATCATTAAGAGTTTTGCATTCAAAAACTGAGTGTATGCTGATCTTATTTCTTTTGGCGATAAAACTTCTCCTTCATTTAACAACCAATCTTCAGGAATATTAGCAATTATCTCATCTATAACAGTTGCATTTATCACTTTTTTAATTGCTGATGATGCTTCTTGTAAATGTGTTGCTTTAGGTAAAAGCACATGGTCTTTAATTAAAGGAAAGGTTCTTGTTAAATGATTTTCCCAAGTTGCCCAATTATGATGAAAATAGAAGCTAGCTCCGTTATCAATAATCCAAAGTTCATTATTCCAATTTAAAAGATTGGTGTTTTTTGCAGTCCTATCTATATTGCTGATTAAGCTATCTAAAATAACAACTTTAGAAGCTGTTAGTGAATCTACTTTAGAAACCAAAGGATCATAGGTAATTGCACTCGATAAAAAATGCAAACCTAAATTTAAACCAACGCTAAATTTTAGCAAATCCTGAATTTCTTCATCGGGTTCTGTTTTACTAAAAGAGTCGTCTAGATTCATAAAAACCAATTCAGGTACATGCAAACCCATTGCTCTGGCAAGTTCGCCACCAATAAATTCTGAGATTAATGCTTTTTTACCTTGTCCTGCACCTCTAAATTTAAGTACATATAAAAAACCATCATCTGCTTTTACAATTGCAGGCAAAGAACCACCTTCTCGTAAAGGTTGTAAATACTGAACAACATTTACAGTTCTAATATCAATTTTATTCATAAATACTAAATTATACTATTTATCTAAATTGAAGACAAAAATGAAAAATTTGTTTGAAGCCTTTTTTAAGGTTGTATCTATTTCTGATATTCTTCAAAAGTTCCATCAGAATAAAAAACAACAATACGCTGAATTTTTTTTACAACAGTTTCAGGTGCAGTTTCATTAAAAAAAGTTGGAGTAGCGGAAACCTTCGTTTCTGCATTTTTAGGAAAACTTCCTTTTCCATTTAACAACCAATACATATCTACATCTTTAAATTCTGTAGTTACTTTTAAAATAAAATCTAAACTTGGTTTATTTCTACCAGAGAGAATATGAGAAATACTAGAGCGTTGTACACCTACTTTATCTGCAAACATAGAGGCAGATAATTGATGAAAATCCATAACTTTTTTAAGGCGTGTTGTAAATTCAGATATGTTTACCATTGTAATGTAATTGTATTATACAAATGTAATCAAACTAAATATAGCAACAAAGTATATTGTTGTAAATAATAAATACCGTTGTTTTAATATTAAATAATAGCTTTAAGTAATGTGTGTAAAAATCTAAACAACAGTGTTTTATTAAATAACAATAAATGATTACTATCTGATTGTTAGTAGTTTGTTAGAATATAGGTGTGGTTACAATTTACAATTCACAATAGTAACATCTGTAAGCAATTTACATTGTTACAATTGTAATTTTTAAATGATTTACAATTGTAACTTGTAAACTAATAACAATTGTAAATGCTTTTATTCTAAAAATTATACAAGTTAAAAAAGGAGAAAAAATTAGAAATAATTTCGCCCTTAATAACTATTAAATTTTATTTTAATAATTATTTGAATACATATAAATGATTGATAGCTTTTAAAAATTATCTATTTTTGAAAAAAAATTATCATCCGAATATGAATACGTTACCCATCAATTTTTTAGAAAATATTTACAACCAGCAAAAAGAAAATACGTTGCATGGAAAATGGATTACTTATAAAGACATTGAAAATTTGTTTTCTAAATACGCTTCTAAATTTGAAGTTTCTCAAATTGGTACATCCGAAGAAAACCGACCTATACATCAATTAAAAATTGGGAATGGTTCTAAGAAGATATTATTATGGTCTCAAATGCATGGAAACGAAAGCACAGGTACAAGAGCTTTATTTGATCTTTTTAACTGTATTTTAAATAGTACAGACGCTGTTTTTACTAAAATATTAGAAGAATGCACCTTGGTTTTTATACCAATGTTAAATCCTGATGGAGCACAAGCGTTCACCAGAGTAAATGCTAACAATGTAGATCTAAATAGAGATGCTGTAGACAGAGTTGCTACAGAAAGTAAGCTTTTACGCAGTATTTTAGAAGAATTTAATCCGCAGTTTTGTTTTAACCTGCACGATCAAAGAACTATTTTTAGTGTAGAAGGCACTAAAAACCCAGCTACAATTTCATTTTTAGCTCCTTCAGAGGAGATTACAAGAGGTCTTACAAAGGGTAGAATTGCTACCATGGATGTAATTGTTAGTATGAATACTATGTTGCAAAATACAATACCTAATTTTGTGGGTAGATATACGGATGAATTTTATCCGACAGCTACAGGAGATAATTTTCAAAAACTAGGTTACAACACTATTTTAATAGAATCCGGGCATTATCCTGATGACTACGATAGGGAAGAGACAAGAAAATATACTTTTTACTCGATATTACAAGGTATACATCATATTGTAAATACGGATAGTTTTATAAATTATGAACCGTATTTTGATATTCCTAATAATGATAAAATTTTCTATGATGTTATTCATAGATATGCAGATTCAAAAAAGGACGTTGCGTATCAATTTGTAGATCAAATTATTCACGGAAAATTTGTTTCAAAATTAAACAAAGTAGATGAAAATAGTTTAATTTCTAAAATTGGACATAACGAAATCGTTTTCGGAGGTGAAATTATTTAAGTATTTGTTAGTTTAATGATGATTTAATTAAATTAAATTCATAAATTTGCATAGGAATTTGAATAATACGTAAAAAATGAAAAAATTTATATTAGACGAAATTGATCATCAAATACTAGATGTGTTAATTGAAAATGCCAGAACACCATTTACTGACATTGCAAAACAATTATTAGTTTCTGCAGGTACAATTCACGTACGTGTTAAAAAGATGGAAGATGAAGGTATTATTCAAGGATCTACACTTACTTTAAACTACGAAAAAATGGGCTATTCTTTTATAGCACATGTGGGTATTTACTTAGAAAAAACTTCTATGACTCAAAACGTAATTACAGATCTAAGAAATATACCAAATGTAACTGTAGCTTATGTAACTGCAGGTAAATACAATATTTTCTGTAAAGTAAGAGCTAAAGGAACAAACGACGCTAAAGACATTATCTATAGAATAGATGATATTAATGGTGTTAACAGAACAGAAACAATGATTGCTTTAGAAGAAAGTATCAACGATAAAAAGAGAATGATGCACGAAATTTTTCAGCAGTTGTAATACTTCTTTTTTATAATATGTATAATCCTTATCAATAAAATGATAAGGATTTTTTTTTGTAGATTATACACCTTTTACCACTATGTTAGTTTGTATAATTATGAAATCTGCAATTTATGTCTTCTAAAATTGATTTTAATAAAGATTCTTTCCGTAACGAAACGCTATTAAGCTTGTATAAAAGCATGCTAAAACCTCGCTTAATTGAAGAGAAAATGCTTATTCTTTTAAGGCAGGGAAAAATATCGAAATGGTTTTCTGGTATTGGGCAAGAAGCAATTTCTGTAGGTGTTACTGCTGCTTTAGACAAAGACGAGTATATTTTACCAATGCATAGAAACTTAGGTGTTTTTACAACGAGAGAAATTCCGTTATATCGATTGTTTTCTCAATGGCAAGGTAAAATGAATGGTTTTACAAAAGGTAGAGATCGAAGTTTTCATTTTGGCACCCAAGAACATCATATTGTAGGAATGATTTCTCATTTAGGTCCGCAATTAGGTGTTGCAGACGGCATTGCATTAGGCAATAAATTAAAAAAAAATAATAAGGTTTGCGCTGTTTTTACAGGTGAAGGTGGTACAAGTGAAGGTGATTTTCACGAAGCTCTAAACGTTGCGGCAGTTTGGAGTTTACCTGTGTTGTTTTGTGTAGAAAATAATGGTTATGGTTTATCTACACCCACTTCAGAACAATTTAAATGTAAAAATATTGCAGATAAAGGCATTGGTTACGGTATTGAAAGCTATATTATTGATGGAAACAATATTCTAGAAGTTTACGCAAAGGTTAGTGAATTGGCAAAAAGTGTTCGTATAGAACCAAGACCTATTTTATTAGAATTTAAAACCTTTAGAATGCGAGGTCATGAAGAGGCGAGTGGTGTAAAATATGTTCCGCAAGCGGATTTAGACTTTTGGGGAGCTAAAGATCCATTAGAAAATTATCAAGAATACCTTAAAAACGAAGGAATTTTATCCGAAGAAATAGAGGTTTCATATAAAGAAGCAATTATTCATGAAATAAATGAGCATCTTCAAAAAGCTTTTAAGGAAGAAAAGGTGATTCCTAATTTAGAAACCGAGTTAAAAGACGTTTATAAAAAACACCATTACAACGCAATAAATCCTTCAAACAAGAAGAAAAACATTCGTTTTATAGATGCTATTTCTCAAGGATTAGAGCAATCTATGGAAAAATATGATGATTTAATTATCATGGGGCAAGATATTGCAGAATATGGAGGAGCGTTTAAAATAACAGATCAATTTGTAAAGAAATTTGGCAAAGAGCGCGTTAGAAATACACCTATTTGCGAATCTGCAATTGTTTCTACGGGTTATGGTTTGTCTGTAAATAACATAAAATCTGTGATAGAAATGCAATTTGCAGATTTTGTATCATCAGGTTTTAATCCGATTGTTAATTTATTAGCAAAATCTCATTATAGATGGGGACAAAATGCAGATATTGTTGTAAGAATGCCTTGCGGAGCGGGAGTTGGTGCAGGTCCTTTTCATAGTCAAACCAATGAAGCTTGGTTTACCAAAACACCAGGACTAATTGTGGTATATCCTGCATTTCCACAAGACGCAAAAGGTTTATTAATTGAAGCGATTAACAATCCAAATCCTGTACTTTTTTTCGAACACAAAGCATTATATAGGGCTGTTTATCAGGAGGTTTCCGAAAATTACTTTACAACAGAAATAGGAAAAGCAGTGCTTTTAAAAGAGGGAGAGAAACTTACAATAATTAGTTACGGAGCGGCAATTCATTGGGTTTTAGATGTTTTAGTAAACTTAAAAAACATTTCAGTAGATCTTATAGATTTAAGAACTTTACAACCTTTAGATGTTGAGACCATTTATGCTTCGGTTAAAAAAACAGGTAAAGTGGTTATTGTGCAAGAAGATTCCTTATTTGGTGGTATTGCAAGTGATATATCCGCATTAATAAACGAGCATTGTTTTGAGTATTTAGACGCGCCTGTAAAGCGTATTGCAAGTTTAGAAACTCCAATTCCGTTCGACAAAGGTTTAGAAAATCAATATTTGGGTAAAAATAGACTAGAAAAACAAATTTTAGATTTGTTGAGTTATTAAAATTTATTTTAAAAAAAATAAAGCGCATAAAAAAAAGAGGAAAAATAAATTTCCTCTTTAAAAACAATTAACAAATTTGGTTAGTTTATAATTTATTTAGATTCTAAGTTAGAGAATTCTTCTTCAGAAATTTCGCCATTATTGATTTTAGTTAATTCATCAATTTTAGATAGAATAAAATTATCTAATTCTGGTGTAATTCCTTTAGGTTTAGCAACTTCTTGTTTAAGTAACCCTCCTAAAACATACTGATTGTAGTAGTAGAAAAAGTATTGATCAAGTTGTGCAGGAGTAAATGTACCATAAGTTTGGGCCATCCACCATCCTAATCTAAACGCAGAACGTCTTTGTGGAGCTGAACCATGAGATGAACCGCTTGCCCCAGCAATTGCTTGTGCAAAACTGTAAGCTGATGCTACACTATTCCAATTAGTTGAATATGTTTTGTAAAGCGCGTAACCAGAAAAACCGTCTGCTTCAAGTTCTAAAGCACTAACATTGTTGCTACTTGGTATTCCGTAGTTTCTAAACTGAACTTGGTGTCCCATTTCATGTGCTGCAACATAAGCTATAGCTGCATTTCCATAGTTTTTAGCAGCTTGTAAAAGCTCTTGTCCCCATACAATATAGTTGTTTGGTGGCCCGTAAGATAATGCATTGTAAGTACCAGGTCCTGCTGCAAAATAAATAGGCACATTACCTAAAGCAAATAAATTTGCTGAGTTATTATGGTAAGATTTTAATCGGTTTGTTGTATTTACATCAACAATCCAACTTGCCCAATAAGAGTTTTGTCCAAATTGACTCACGGTATAATTGGCAGACTCTCCTTCAAGGTTGGTTGGACTAGTGATTCCTTGAGGTTCGTTTACTTCGACGTTTCTTTCTTCATTTTCACAATTTTGAAATGAAAAAGCAATAGCAAGTACTATTGATAATTTTTTTAGGTAATTCATAATATATTAAGTTTGTGTTAATTGTTTTTCGTTTTCTTAAAACTCTTAAAAACAAGAAACTTCACAAGTATATTGCGAAAGTTAGTTGTTGTAAATAGTGGGGGGAGTTATTGGTTTTTTATTTGTAAAACAAAAGTTAAAAAAAAGCGGTATTCGTATTTTTTTAAAACTATTTTGAAATATTTTATAAAAAAACAATATTAAGTAAATTTATTTACAATTTTATATTTAACCATCCTGTAGTGTCAGGGTTCTTATTTATATCTCAATAAATAGAGAATTATAGGTTCTTTTTTTGAGCAAAAAAAAAGAAGATTTCACCAGTAAATAGAGTCTTTACAAGGAAGAATTGATGGACTTATTTTTTTTTAAAAAATATTTAATGTATATAAACTTGTGTTTTTTTATATTTTTTATTGAAATTTATATTTAATAAAAAAATAAATTAAAAGCGTATTTTAAATTTGATTGATTCTTAAAAAATACTATTTTTAGAATCTAAAATGTTAGTAATGAATAACAAACAAATTACCCTAAAAAATCGTCCGAAAGGAACACCAGATAAAAATACTTGGCAAATTCAAGAAACTCCAATACCTGAACTAGAAGAAGGAGAAATTTTAATTCAACAACATTATATTTCTCTAGATCCAGCAATGCGTGGTTGGATGAATGACACAAAATCTTACATTCCGCCAGTAGCTTTAGACAGCGTAATGCGTGCAGGTTCTGTTGGTAAGGTTATTAAAAATAACAACAATCCAAATTTTCAAATAGGAGACTGTGTTTCTGTTTGGGGTGGTGTACAACAATATATTGTTTCCGACGGACAAGGTTGTTTTAAAGTTGATGAAAAAGTGGCGCCAATGCCTACTTTTTTAGGCACATTAGGTATGCCAGGTATGACCGCTTATTTTGGAATATTAGAAGTAGCCAAAATTAAAGAGGGAGATATTGTATTGGTTTCTGGTGCAGCAGGTGCTGTTGGTAGTATTGTAGGGCAGATTGCAAAAATTAAAGGTTGTAGAGTAATTGGTATTGCTGGCGGAAAAGAAAAATGCAATTATATTAAAAACGAATTAGGTTTTGATGCAGCCATCGATTATAAATCTGAAAATATTTACACTGCACTAAAAAGAAAATGCCCAAAAGGGGTTGATGTTTATTTTGATAATGTTGGAGGTGTTATTTTAGACGCAGCTTTAAGTAAGTTAAGAATGCATGCAACCGTTGTGCTTTGTGGTGCCATTTCTCAATACAACAACAAAACAAAAATAAATGGTCCTAGCAATTATCTATCTTTATTGGTAACACGTTCTACCATGAAAGGAATGGTAGTAATGGATTATGCCAAAGATTTTGGAAAAGCGGCCAAACAAATGGCTATCTGGATGAAAGAAGGAAAATTAAAATCTAGAGAAGATATTTATGAAGGTATCGAAAACTTTCAGGAAACCTATAATCGATTGTTTACTGGAGAAAAAAATGGAAAATTAATTTTAAAAGTAATCGAATAGTGGAGTTGGAGCATTTTTTTCAATGTCCACATTGTTGGGAAGATATTTCAATGATTTTAGATCAAAGCGTGCGCCAACAAACCTATATAGAAGATTGCGAGGTTTGTTGTAATCCTATAGAAATTACACCTTCTTTTGAGGATGGAGAGTTAATTGGTTTTAATGCACAGTCTATAGAGCAATAAGTTTTGAAGTTTTTTTTGAAGCTATTTCCTGCTTGGAGTTTATCTTGAGCGCAGCCGAAAGACACTCGCTTTTTTTATTCCGAAAAAGAATAAAAAAAGCTCAAACAATTGCTGCAATCAGGGCTACACTTGTTTACTAACTATTTGTGATTATTATAAAATTCAGTTTTAACACATAAAAAAATAATGAAAAAACATATTTTTTACTTATTCATCATAATTATAACTGCTAGTTGTAAAAATAACGCAACAGTTTATAATGACCCTATTCCAAAACATGACAGTTTAAGGATAAACTCAAAATTCACAAATGAAGAACGAGTAATAAATATTTGGACGCCTCCAAACTACAATACTTCTAAAGATAGGCTTAACCGTAATCTATATGCCTGATGGTGGTATAAAAGAAGATTTTCCGCATATAGCAAACACATTAGATACGTTAATTAAACAAAATAAAATTCCTAATGTAATATTGGTTGGTATTGAAAACACGGAAAGAGGAAGAGATTTAACAGGACCATCAAACATTGAATACGATTTAAAATTTATTCAAAACCCTGGAGGAGCAGATAATTTCAGAAAATTTATCAAAAGTGAATTATTTCCTGTAATAGATAGAAAATATAGAACATCAAACAAAAAGGTAATTATAGGCGAGTCTTTGGCAGGTTTATTCGTTATTGAAACATTCATTTTAGAACCAAATATGTTTGACTATTTTATAGCAATGGATCCTTCTTTGTGGTTTAATGAAAATTATTTGGTTAAAAATTACGAAAACTTAACCAAAGAAAATAATTATGAAAACAAAAGACTTTGGTATGCAGGTTCAAGTGTCACGGATATATCAACTTTTACAAAAAGATTAAACCTAAAATTAAAAAATACTAAAGGTGAATTAATCTGGAAATATGAAGATGAACCAAATGAAAAACATAATACTATTTTTAGAGCAACAAAAGACAAAGCTTTAACATGGATTTTTAGCGAAAATAAATAACGTTTTATTTACCCCTTACTTCTGCATATAATCTCAGAATTTTTCTACGAGTCAGGTTTAGAGGTAATAAAATTGTTTAAAGAATAAAAAATAGTGATTAAACTGCATAATTAAAACAAATGCGATCAAATACAATACCAATTGAATTAAGGAATTTAATAAGTCCTGAACAAACCGACTTTATCGTTAAAAGTTCTAGAAATTACCCTAAAAAGAATGGTTTATTTCTTTTGTTTTTCTCATTATTTTGGAATGCTTTTGTCAGTATTTTTGTAATTGCCTTTATAATACCAGTACTATCGGGAAAAGAAGTTCATTTTAAAGAGAATGATGTGCCAACATCTGGAAGCTTAGAAAATTGGGAGTCAATATTAGTACCAAGTTTGGTAATTGGCTTGTTTGTAATTGTTGGTATTGGCTTATTTATTTGGGCATTCGTACAGCTTTTTCAAAAAGGAGGGTATTTTGTAGGGACAGAAACGAGGTTTATAAAATATAGAAATGGCAAAATAACTGTTAAAGATTGGGAGCAATTTTCTGGAAATATTAAAATGACTAACAAATCTAGGGTTGGAGATTTGGAACTAGAATTAAGAACAGGAAAAATGAAAAGCCGTAATAAAGGTACTGACAGATTTGTACCTGATATTATTTATATATCTGGAATAAAAAATGTGTTTGAAATTGAAAAGAAAATTAGAAAAAGAATCAAAGAAAACGACCCAACGCCTAAGATAACTACATAGGTTTTTATTTATAGAGATAAAAACCTATCAAAATTAATCCAAAGGGTTTTTCCAAGAAAAAGTTTTAAATAAAGCAATCCAATCCTTTGTAAAAGACGCTTTTAAAGTAAGTCCTTCTTCTGTAAAAGGATGTTTAAATTCTAATTTTCCAGCATGTAGAAACATGTTTTTCCAACCAAAATTTTCTTCAAACATTACATCATGATTCTTGTCTCCGTATTTTGTATCTCCAATTAAAGGGTGACTTATCTTATTAGAATGCACGCGTAATTGATGCATTCTACCTGTTTTTGGTGATAATTCCACCAAACTATAACGCGAAGAATCGTATGGTTTTACAGGAATGTCTAAAGTAACTTGTTCTAAGGTTCTTAAATGTGTTAAAGCTTCTTTGTGAACGTTTGCATCTCTTCCTTTTACAGGAGAATCAATAACTTTGCTCTCAGGAGAAAACCCACGAACAACTCCATAATACGTTTTCTGAATTTCGTTTGCAGTAAACAAATCTTGAAATTTAGAAACATACTGTGTTTCTTTGGCGAGTAGTATAATTCCTGATGTTTTTCTGTCTAATCGATGAATCGGATAAAATTTACCACCAATTTGTTCATCTAAAAGTTGCAAAAGAGATTTTTCATCAGCTACATTTCTAGAGTGTCGTGCATGATGCACTAATATATTGTTGGGTTTTGCTACACAAATGATAAACTCATCTTGATAAATGATAGGAATTTCCATAAAAATTATAATAATTTTTGAAGTTGATACTCTAATTCTGTAATTGAAATTTTTTCTTTAATAACGCCACCGTTTCCATCAATTAAAACCATATACGGTATGGTTCTAACACCGTGCATGGTAGAAATTCTGCCATAATCATCAAAAATATGGTACCAACTTAACATGCCGTCTTGCTCAATACCTTTTTTCCAATCTTCTTTGTTTTTGTCTTCCGAAACGGTAAGAATTGTAAATCCTTTGTTTTTGTATTTATGATAAAGTTGTTTAACTCTAGGTGTTACCAATCTACAAGGTCCACACCAACTTGCCCAAAAATCTATTAAAATTACCTTTTTACCTTTAATAATTGATTTTAAAGAGATTAATTCTCCTTTTAAACCGTCTCCACTAAACATAATAGCAGGTTTTCTAGATACTTTTTTAGCAGCTGCAATTTTATTTTTTTCAACCAGTTCTGCATCAACAATTTTCTGTAAGTTAGAAATTTTATCATCTAAAAGACTTGCTAAAGTACTTGTTTTAACTACTTCCGTATTGTTTTTAATTTCTTTAAAATCCTCTAAATTAAAGTTTTGAATGGTAGGGAATAGGGTAGAAGATAATACATTATTTGCATTGGATATTAAAAAACTTTTAGCAATTTCTTTCTTCTCTAATTCAATTTCTTGAATAGCTTTTTGCAAGCTATCTAGCTTTATATCCTTTTTTATAAAAGCATTTAGAGACTCTAATTTTTTAACGTCTAAGTCGTTCTGTAAAGTATTAAAATCGACTTGTTTATTATTTAGATTTCCACCAGAAATGGTTGCTTTATCATCATTTATAAGTATGGTATACTGACTATTTTCTAGAATAATAGTATGTTTTTTAGGTTGGTTTTTTAGTTGTAAATGATAGATTTTAGGTGCTGTAACAATCCCTTTAAAAATAAACGAATTATTAACAACAGTTGAAGAATCTATCTTTTTATCCTGTGTATTTACCAAATAAACAAGCGGAGAATTTGTAGTAGACAAAACACCTTTAATAGTATATCCTTTATGTATTTCTTCTTTTTTATCAACTGAATTACAAGAGGTTAAAAACAAAAAAAAACTGCAGATTAGGAGTATTAATTTACGCATAAAAACATATTTATTGTTCAAATAAATTTAAGAACCGTGCAAAATACTATAATTTTCACAGTTTTTATGTACTTTTTAAAGTAATAGCGTAGTTGAGTTAGTTTTTTCTAAGTTTTAAAAGTATGATTAAAAGCAAAGAAATAGTACCACAAACAAAAAAACCAATAAATAAAGGTAAAGCTGTTTGATTGATGAAACTTCCAATATACGTTGCAATAGGTACCGCCATAATTGTAGAAACAAAACCATTAATAGCAGCTCCAACACCTGCAATATGACCTATAGACTCCATAGCCAATGCTCTTGTATTTCCAAAAAGAAAACCTATAGAAAAGAATTGGATGGCAAAAAATGCGATAATAACATAGATACTTGGGTTACTTGCTCCAGAAAATAAAAACAAATAAATAAGCGGTACGAGGGTAAAAAGCACGGTAAAGATGGAAACTAATTTAAACATACCGAATCTTACTACCAATTTACCGTTTAAAAACGTAGCCAAACCAATACTAATAGCAAGACCTGCAAAAATATAAGGAAACTCTTCTTTTAAGTGATATTGCTCTTCAAATATTCGTTGACTTGCACTTAGATACACCATAAAAGAACCCGTTATTAAACCCGAAAAAACAGTAAAAATTACAGCATATTTGTATTTAAAAAACTCTTTAGCACCTTCTACAAAGAGAGAAATTTTAAACTTTTTTCGATCTTCTATTTTTAAGGTTTCTGGTTGTCGTTTCCAAACCCAAAGCATGATAAAAAAACCAATAATTAATTGACCGTAAAAAATAGATTTCCAACCATATAAGTCTAAAACAAGTTTTCCTACAGCAGGTGCAATTACTGGTACTAAAATAAAAATAACCACAATAAAAGACATCACCTTAGCCATGTAATTCCCGCTAAAACGATCTCTAACCATAGCAATACTTATGGTTCTTGGTGCAGAAAGTCCCATTCCTTGTAAAAGCCGACCAAAAATCATCATTTCTAAACTGTCTGCAAAAACACAAATAAGACTCGCAAGAGCAAATACAATAAAGCCTATGTAAATAACTGGTTTTCTACCAAAACTATCAGATAAAGGACCGGATATAAGTTGCCCAAAACCCAAGCCTAAAAAAATCATAGTTATAAATAACTGATTGTCTTTTGGATCTACTATATGTATTGTTTTACTAATATCTGTAATTGCAGGCAATAATGCGTCTATTGCAAAAGCAACGAGTGACATTAAAGATGCCATTACAATGATAAATTCCGATTCTGATTTTTGTCTAATTTTCACTGCACAAAAGTAAGTTTATTTAAAGGCTAAGAGAGTTTAAAACTCTTAAAAAAACTAAAAAAGGTTGCCATATTAGCAACCTTTTAACTTATCTTTTAAATATTTTTTATTCTCTACCTATTTGATCAATAGTACTGTTGTTTCCAATTCCTTTAGGGTTTTCTCCCCATTTATTGGCACCGTTTATAGAATCTGTACATAATATTACTAATAACCAGATTGGTCCTGCTATTGGGATAAGTGCAACTAAAAAGAACCATCCGCTTTTTCCAGTATCATGCAATCTTCTTACAAGAACAGCTAAACTTGGTACCAAAACAGCTAAACTATAAATATAACTTAAACTAGCCAATAATGGAGCTTCTATCGCTATGGCAACACCTGTAAAAACTACTGATATTGCAATAGAAAATATTGCATTGAATAAGGTAAACATCCAATATTCTTCTCTTCTTGCTCTTCCACTGAAATCTGCGTAATGTTCTTTTAATACTTTTAAATACCAATTCATTCTTTAAGTTTTATAGTTAGTTAAATTATTCTTGACCTATTTGATTAATTTCAGAGTTGTTTCCAATTCCTTTAGGGTTTTCTCCCCATTTGTTTTCACCATTTTCACTATCTATACAAAGTAAATATAAATTATAAAAAGGAATTAAAACAAACCATCCACTTTTTCCTGCATCATGTGTTCTTCTTACTGCAACAGCGATATAAGGAACTAACACGACTAAACTGTATAAAGTTTCAAGGTATCCATCTTCATTTAATTCACCATAGGTTGTGCCTAGAATTTTATCTAAAAACATTAAACCGATAGAAATAATAAGATTGATCAAAACAAACATCCAATATTCTTTACGTCTAGCTCGTCCTTTAAAATCCGAGTACTGTTTTAATACTTTTATGTACCAATTCATTTTATAATTGTTTGTTTAGTTTGATAAGCTCGCAAATATATGTTTTATTTAAAATAATCCTCTAGATTTTAACTCTAAATACTTATTGATCGTATCTCCTGTTAGGTTTTCTGGTTTTGTTAAAACAGACTGAATTCCGTATTTTCTGAGTTCTTTTACAATACTTTTCTTTTCGTACATAAATTTTTCAGCAATAATGCTGTCGTACACGCCCAAAACATCTTCACTTTTTGTTGTGGTTAAAGCTTCTAAGGCTGTGTTTTCGAAAAAGACTACCAACACCAAATGGTTTTTTGCCAAGGCTCGTAAATAGGGAAGTTGCCTATTTAATCCGTCCATAGTTTCGAAATTTGTATATAAAATAAGCAAACTTCTTTGTGTAATTTTTCGCTTAACAACTGCGTATAACGTACTAAAATCCGATTCTGAAAAATCTGTTTTTATATTATGTAGCGCTTCGGAAATTAAACTCATTTGCGAGTTTCTTCTTTCTGCCACCACCCAATCTTCTAACTTTGTTGAAAAAGACAACATACCTGCTTTGTCTTGTTTTCTAAGAACAACATTGCTAATTGCCAATGTAGCGTTGATGGCATAATCTAACAAACTTAAATTATGAAAATGCATTTGCATAGCACGACCTTTATCAATAATGGAATACACCGGTTGCGATTTTTCTTCTACATATTGATTGATCATCAACTGACTTCTCTTTGCCGTTGCTTTCCAATTTAAAGAGCGAATATCATCACCAGAAACATATTCTTTAATTTGCTCGAATTCTAAGGAATGTCCAATTCTACGCACTTTTTTGGTTCCGTAAGAAATAGCATCGTTATTAAAAGCTCTAAAATCGAATTCTCTCAGTTTTAAAAAAGAAGGATAACATTTTAGTTCTTTTTCCTCACCTAAAACATATTTTTTAGTAGCCAATTGCAAAGGTGAACTCGTATATACATTGATGTTTCCAAATAAATAAACACCTCTTTCAGTTGGAGTTAAATCGTAATGAATTGTTTTTTCTTCTTTATTGGCTAAAATTAAAGGAAAGATAAAATCTCTTTTTTGAAATTGATACGGAATTTCCTCAATAATAGAGATATGCGCATCAAATCCGTATGCATTTTTTAATTGCATCGATATTTTATTAGCATCTCCGTTAGATAGTCTTTCTGGTAAATATCTATTGACGGTAATAGCATCTTTTGTTTTATATAAAATAAAAATATCAACCAAAACCAAAACAACCACTATAAAAAGTAACACTTTAGAGACTTCAAAAAAGATAGGTAGAAAAAAGCCAACCACAAAAAGGAGGGCGATTCCTCCTAGAATGTAGAAAAATCGGTTGTTTAAGAATAAAGTGTTGTAAAAATGTTTCAATGTTTTGTGTAATTGTTTATTTGTTTAATCGTGTAATTGTTAACTTTCTTTTGTCATTCCTTTTAAAATAGGTATTCATGCTTGCTTGGTTATGGATTCCTGCCTGCGCAGGAATGACAAATTGTATTTATTTTATCTTCTCCTTGTCATTCCGAACGCTACTTTTAGATTTCTCAATCGTTCTTCATTTCGAAATGACATAAAGATTAACTCGTAATCTCTACATTGTTAATACTTGTTTTCCTTTTGTCATTCCTGTGAAAACAGGAATCCAGACTTACTTGGTTATGGATTCCTGCCTGCGCAGGAATGACAAACTGTATTTATTTCATCCAACGTCTGTCATTCCGAACGAAGTATGAGGAGGAATCTCATTTGAAATTACTTTCAATATTAGATTTCTCAATCGTTCCTCATTTCGAAATGACATAAAGATTAACTCGTAATCTCTACGTATTTAGCTGTTTGTTCCCTTTGTCATTGCGAGGAACGAAGCAATCTCTACTGAACAAAGAACTAAATAACAAACAGATTACTTCGTTCCTCGTAATGACGCGTGTTTTTTTCAATGTCAGTCTGAAATTTATCGAAGACTTTCTACTTGTTTTACTGATAATTGATTGCTGGTCAACAAGAACTACCTCGGAATCTCTACAGCTTCAATAATTTGTTCTATAATTTGTTTACTCGTTAAACCTTCCATTTCTCTTTCTGGCGTAACAATTACTCTGTGTTCTAAAACCGGAATGGTAGCTCTTTTAATATCTTCTGGGGTTACAAAATCGCGACCTTCTATGGCAGCAAACGCTTTTGAAGCCCCTAAAATAGCAATACTTGCTCTTGGTGAAGCGCCTAAATATAAAAACGAGTTAGAACGCGTATTCACCACAATATTTGCAATGTATTTGAGTAAATTATCTTCAATTTTAATCTGATTGACTAAATTTCTAAACTCAACAATTTTTTTACCAGTAATTACTGTTTCTATTTTACTTGCTTTGGTGGTGTTTTCTAAAGCTTGCTCTTTCAACAAAATTTCTAATTCCTCATCAGCATTAGGGTATTCTACATTAATTTTAAATAAAAAACGATCTAATTGTGCTTCAGGCAACCTATAGGTTCCTTCTTGTTCTATAGGGTTTTGCGTTGCTAACACCACAAAAGGCTCTTCCATTTTAAAGGTTTGTCCGTCTATAGTAATTTGCTTTTCTTCCATCACCTCAAACAAAGCTGCTTGTGTTTTTGCAGGCGCTCTATTAATTTCATCAATTAAAATCATGCTAGAAAAAATAGGCCCTTTTTTAAACTCAAATTCAGACGTTTTTACGTTAAAAACAGAAGTCCCTAAAATATCCGAAGGCATTAAATCTGGTGTAAACTGAATTCTACTAAAACCAACATCAATAGTTCTTGCTAGCAATTTAGCAGTAATAGTTTTTGCCACTCCAGGAACCCCTTCTATTAAAACATGACCATCTGCAAGGAGGGAAACGATTAGTAAATCCATCATGTCTTTTTGACCAACAATAACCTTTTGTAATTGCTTTTTAATCTTAAAAACACTCTCTTGTAATTCCGATAAATCTATTCTATTTTCGAATGATAAATTTTCTTGTACTTCCTCGTTATTTGGTACTTCCATATCTTATTTATTAAAGAAATTTTCAATCATTTTATGCAACACAACTAATTCTTCTTCAGAACATTCCAACTTCTTATTTAAAGCGATAATTGTATTTACTAAATATTTTGTTTTTTGCAATTCATTACCAGATTTAGATGCTAATTTCTCTATAAAATCAGCATTTAAATTAGCGGTACTTAGTAAGTATTTAGAACGAACTTTTTCTAAGAAGTAAGCTATTTTTTTATCAACCAAATTCTTATGATCTTGTTCTTTTAAATACAAATTGGCAATGGTTTGTGTAAATGCAACAGTAGAGTTTTTTAAAGGTTCTATAATAGGAATCGGACGTTGTTTTCTTCTAGCGTTAAAAAGCATAAACAATAATAACCCAATTAAAGAGACAAATAAAAACCAGGTTAAAGTTTTATGTGCTAAGAAAAATTTAAATACGTTGGTATTGTCTTCTTTTTCATCTTGATATTTACTCGATTTTATCTGTGGATCCCAAATAACAGGTGCATTTGGCAAATAAGAAAGCACATTTGCTGCATACGCTTCGTTTCCGTTTAATAAATTGTAATTGGTAAACGCAATAGGTTGTGTATGTAGGTAAAAAGCCCCTTTACCATGATGAATTTTAATAAAATTGGGTACTTTTTCTCCATCAACTTCCATAGTTCCCAAAACACTGGTAGAATTTTTATTGTATTGTAAAAAATAATTTCTGCGGATGTTTCTATCAAACGTAAAAGACGTTTTAGAAAATTGAGTATTCTTTAACTCAAAAGTACCTTTTAACTTTTTTAGCGCTTTTATAACATAAACGTCCTTATCTAAATTGTTGGTTGTAAATTTTAAAGATGTTTTTAAAGTATCTCTAAAATTGTTAAAAGCCAAAAAGACATTATTTCCTTTGGCTACAAAGTTTAAAAGCTCTGTTGTGGTTCCGTTTGTGTATTTATATCCACTGTGTTTTATAGATACATAATTTTGAGTTTTTGCACTGTCAATCAGAGATTCGAACATTAAATAATCGTAAATGTTCTGTTTTAATAAAGTAACGCGGTCACTATTAAAAAGTGTTGAGGCTTCGTTATAAATGATGTAATTACCAAACGGACTTTTCTCTTTTTCTTTAAAATTTTCATTCCAATCTGTTTTATTACAGCCTGTTAATGCAAAAAAGAGGAGGAGCGGAGCGTATTTTTTTAACTGTTGAAGTAGCATCATTTTAAAGAGTTTTTAAAAGATTTGTACTTGTTTTCAGCCAATTTAAAGTTGGTTTCATCTATAGGAAAATCTCCATACCAAACATACGAATAGACATACGATAAATAGGAAAAATCGGTTCTGGTTTGTGTATTTTCAATTTCAAAAAGGTATTCTGAATTGGTTTTATCTTTATGATAATCAATTAGTTTCTTGTTGGATAACACTTTTAAAACAGACAAATAGTAATACCGAATTGCCAATCTGTATTCTTTACTATTGATGGCTTTTTGTAACAAGCCATCAATATCTGTTTCATGAATATCTTCGTCTTCGTAAACTAATTTTTTAGCAACTTTCTTTTTTGTTTGTTTAAAGTTCCAGAAACTGGCATCTGTACCCAAGAATGTTTTAAGAATGATAAAAATGATAATTGCACCTAATAAAAAAGGAAAGATGTTACTAATAAAATAAAGGATGGCCCCAACAATAGCAGCACCTGCAGCGGAATCTTCTTTTTTATCTTCCTTTTTCTCTGCTTCTTCTGTATATACAAACTCTTTATCGTTGTATTTTTCTTTTAAATTTTTGTTAAACGATCTTTTTTGAGAAAATTCAATGGTTTTTTCATAGTGTATTGTGTCTTTTTCTAAAAGAAGAAGACTATCATTTTTAATCTGCCCAAAACCAATGGTTGCAAAAAAAAGTAAGAAAAGAAATATTCTTTTTTTCATCAACGTAAATGGTGTTTATTAGCTACCTTAAAAGGTAAAATTAGGTAGTAATAACTGATAGTTGCCAAACTAAAACCAATAATAGCAAAACAGATGATGGTAGGCATTGTATTAGAATATCTTGTAATATACCCTTCTAAAAAAGCCGCCATTAAGGTAAACGGAATGGTGCTTATAAAGATATAAAAGCCAGCTTTCATGCCACGTTTAAAAGACTCAAAACGTTTGTAAGCTCCCGGAAATAAAATACTTGCGCCAACAATATAACCTGCTGCAGCTTCTATAATCATTCCAAAAATCTCATAAGTTCCATGAATCCAAATTCCTTTTAAACTATCAAACAAACTGTTGTTTTGATAAAAAAATGCTTGAAAAACTGCCACCATAATGGCATTATAAACTACATAAAAACCAGTGCCTATTCCAATAAATAATCCAGATAGAAACATATTAAGGCCCACACGTTGGTTATTATCGTAAATACCAATAAAACTCCCCCAATTGCTACCGCCTTTGTAAATAGCCATGGCATCGCCACTTTCTATATTTTCTAACGTTTTGTCTATATAATTATCGCCTAAAATTTGACGTGCAAAAGAAGCATCATTTAAAGTAGATAATAAACCGATGAAAAAACAGGCAAAAAAGACAATAAAAGATAAATAAATATATTTTCTGTATTGGTAGGCGAGTAGTGGTACTTTATCAAAAAAGAAATATAAAAACACGTTTTTATCGCGCCTTTTAGAGTGGTACACCTTGTCAAAGCTAGACTTTGCTAACTTATTTAAATACACGGTAACTTTACTTTTTGGGTAGTAGGTTTGGGCATATACCAAATCGTTCATGATTTTTATATGCAGGTTGGCAATGTCATCTGGACTTTTTTTCTCTTTATTTGAAAAACCTTGTTCAAATTCGAGCCATTTTTCTTTATTTTGCTTTATAAAAGCGACCTCTCTCATTACGAGCGAATTTAAACATTGCATGAAAAGACTCCAAATAAAAACAGCACAAAATGTAAACATCAATTTTACCCTTGCAAATGTGGGGCAAAGGCTCTTGGCGTTTGGTTTAGACAATGTAATTAAATTTGCATATCTCTATTTTGCAATCAAGTTTTTAGACTTTAAAATGTTTGATACCGCTGTAAACGGAGATTCTTGGTCTATACGAGCATTAGATGTAATAGTTTTTTTACCTATTACATTTTATTCTTTGTACACAGAAATATGGTTAGACGGACAAACAGTAGGCAAGAAATTACTACACTTAAAAGTGATAAATATTGATGGTTTTAAACCTTCTACCACAGATTTTATGATGCGTTGGTTTTTAAGAATGGTAGATTTTAACTTATTTACCTTGTTGTTTGTGTATGTTGCCTCCTTAGGCTTAGACAGTGAAATAGCCTTATTAATGTTGCTTTTTTTCTTTGGAAAAATGATTGGTTTCTTTCTAATCTTATTTACCGATAATAACCAACGTTTTGGTGATATCATTGCCAATACAGTGGTTATTTACCTAAAGGATGATGTGAAATTTTCTGAAACCATTTTAGAAAATATTTCAAATACCTACGTGCCAACGTATCCGAATGTGATTAAATTGTCTGATAATGATGCTCGTATAATTAAAAGTACGTTTCGTTCTGCTAAGAAATTTAGTGACTATAAAACCTTAATAAAACTGCGTTCTAAAATTTTAGAAGTCACCGGAATTAAATCGGTTCATAAAAGTGATACCGAATTTATAGACGTTGTGTTAAAAGATTACAATTTCTACACACAAAACATGTAATTAGCGTTTTAAATTTCATAAAATTGAGTATATCTCATTATAAAGCCCTAAAAATAGTGTTATAATAAATATTAGCCGATTATCGCTTTTTTATTATTTTATTAAAAGAGACATTCTCTAACATCCATAGTATATTTAAAAACTTTAACAATTAAATATATTTATGTATTCAACTATTACCCCAGTAGTAACAGAACAACCAGAATTAGTTAACGCAATAGACACTATTTGGGTGGCTATTTGTGCAGCTATTATCTTCTTTATGGAAGGCGGTTTTGCCTTATTAGAAGCCGGATTTGTAAGATCTAAAAACGCCATGAGCATTATTGCAAAGGTTATTATTGATATCACTTTTGGAGGTATTGCCTTTTATATATTAGGTTTCGGAATTGCTTATGGAAACTCTAACGGTTGGTTTGCTTTTGATATTGGAATTACAACAGACGATTTAGGTTTAGGTTTAACGGTTTCTAACAAGCTTTTTTGGTTTATTCAATTAGGGTTTTGTATTGCTTCTATTTCTATCGTATCGGGCGCTGTGGCAGAGCGTATGAAAATTTGGAGTTATGCAATTTATGTTTTTATATTCTGTTCGGTCATGTATCCGTTAGTTGCCAATTGGGTATGGAATCCTAATGGTTGGTTGGCTTTAAAAGGTTTTAATGACTTTGCAGGTTCTGCAGCAGTGCATGCCATGGGTGGTTTTTCTGCTTTAGCAGCAGCCATTGTTTTAGGCCCAAGAATAGGGAAGTACCAAAAAAATGGAGAAGCTAATGCCATTCCTGGTCATAATTTACCGTTGGCAGCAGTAGGTGCTTTTATCTTGTGGTTTGGTTGGTTTGCCTTTAATCCAGGTTCTACTTTAGGTGCCGTGGGTAATTGGGAATTAATTGGTACCGTAGCAGCAAATACTTTTTTAGCTTCTGCAGCAGGTGGAATTTCTACCATGTTTTATACGTATTTTAAATACGGACAAATAGATATTACCATGACTATGAATGGTGTATTAGCTGGTTTAGTGGCTATTACAGCAGGTTGTAATGTTGTAGATACCAATGCTGCTATTATTATTGGTTTAATTGCGGGTGTTTTAGTAGATGTTGCCGTATTATATATTGATAAATTAAAAATTGATGATCCTGTTGGAGCCATTGCGGTACATGGTGTTAATGGTTTATTTGGTGCTTTAGCTGTTGGTTTATTTGCTACAGATGGTGGTTTGTTTTTTGGAGGTGGAGCTGCCATGTTAGGTGTACAAGCATTGGGTATTTTAGTAATTGGTGCTTTTTCTTTTACTTTAACATACATTATTATGATCATTATGAAAAAGACCATTGGAATTCGAATTTCTAAGCAAGAAGAATCTGCAGGAATCGATGCGGTTTCATTTGGTGTAGAAGCATATTCTACTTTTGAGTAATTATTAAATCAACTAAAAACGACAAACATGAAAAAAATTGAAGCAGTTATAAGACCCTCAAAATTAAAAGATGTGCAGCTTGGTTTAAAAGCAGCAGGAATTCCTTGTAATACGATAATTCCGGTGAAAGGAAGCGGAATGCAAAAAACATATACAGAACGTTATCGTGGTACAGAACAATCTATGATTTTACAAACTAGAATTATGATTATCTGTATTGTAAGTGATGCTAATTTAGAAATAGCCATCAATGTAATTCTAGACAATGCTTCTGAAGGGTTAGTAGGTGATGGAAAAATATTTGTGTATCCTGTAGAAGACGCTATCAGAATTAGAACAAGAACTAGAGGAATAGAAGCTATTAAATAAGTTATAGAATTTATCACAATTAATAATTATTGGTTGTGATAAATTTTATAAAGTGCAATTAGACTTAAATAGTAAAGGCTATTTTAAAGTTAATACCAATTCTTTTAATAATCGTAATAACTTAAATTTAAAGCATCGTTTTTAAGGTCTATCATTTTATTGATAAATTTTTTGTTATTTAAATAGTTCTTATTTTTAGTAAACTGAATACAATTTCCATTTGCGTGAATGCTAAAAAATTGAGCATTGTAAATTACCAATCGATAATAAGGAATAACCCAAGAACAACGTGCTAGTTTTTGGGTAAAATGCACAATAATTCCTTTTGGACGTAATTCTATATTACCATACTGTATTTCAGAAAATTGCTGCTTTGCCGTATTTAATTTCAGACTAATAGTCTTAATCATTAATCTACCAGAACCAATTCCGCCTAATTTTATACGTTTTAAGAAACTAAATTTTTCGCCTACTAACAGGGCACTTTCCGTATCATACTCTCTATTATTATATGTAGTATTAAATATCATTATTCTGTAATTTAAATAAGGGTTTCTAAGTAATTTTCGCCATTTTCTATATGCTGAATTCTTTTTTCTTGTGGCATTTTATCAAACATTGTTACCAACATACCTAATCTTGGGTTTTGTTTAAAAAAACCACGATGTGTATCCATAAATCGCCAAAATAGGCCGTCCCAAATTACTTGCCATTCGCCTTTTTTATAATTACTCATTTTCATTAAATAATTACTACCACTAATATAGGGTTTGGTAGCCATCAATCCTCCATCAGCAAACTGACTCATGCCGTATACATTGGGTACCATTACCCAATCATAGCTATCAATAAAAAGTTCCATAAACCATTTATACACTTCATCTGGGGCAAATTCGCACAACATCATAAAATTCCCCAACACCATTAAGCGTTCTATATGATGACAATACCCTGTTTGTAATATTTTTTTTATGGTTTGATCTATCGGATAAATTCCTGTGGTACCGTTGTAAAAAGAAGCGGGAATCTTCTTTTTAAAATTCCAGAAATTACAAGTTCTTTCATCACTTCCTCGGCTTTCATACATACCACGGATAAACTCGCGCCAACCAATAATTTGTCGCACAAAACCTTCTAAAGAATTGATAGGGATATTGTGTTCTTTTGCAAATGAAATACTCTGTACTATAATGGTTTTAGGCGTAATTAAACCCACATTAAGCATGGGCGTTAACACACTGTGATTTAAAATCGAATTTTCTGCAACAATTGCATCTTCATAAGTACCAAATTCTAAAAAGCGTTGTTCTAAAAACTGTTGAAACCATTGTTTACTCGCTTTAAAATTTGTTGGATATAAAGAGTTTTCAGTTAGTTGACCAATATTTTCTGAATAGTTTTTTTGTACATAGTCTAGCGCTTCTTTATAAAAATCATCTACATCTGGAAACTGAATAGCAGGTGGAATTTTCTTTGCAGGATATTTCTTTCTATTTTCCGCATCAAAAGTCCATTTTCCTCCTGTTGGTTTTCCATCAGCATCAATCAAAATATTTCTTTTTTTTCTTTGATCTGTATAAAATGAAGTTTGATGGTATTTCTTTTTATCTTTTCTAAAAAAGGGTTGTAAATCTTCTTTAGTATTTATAAATAAAGGTGAATTATAAACGGTTCTTTCAATCGCATTTGTAGTACAGCCTTGTGCTAAGCGTTTTTCTAGGTAATTGTCTACAGGATCTATATAATGTAGCATCGTAATTCCTTCTGATTTTAAAAAAGGAATGAGTTTTCTAGTATCAGAGATACTTTCTATGGATGCTATATAATGAACTGCTATATTTTTAGCGTTTAAAAAAGTTTCATACTGTTTCATCGTAGCTCTGTGAAATGCTATTTTTTGTTGATGAAAATTGTACTGTTTAAAAAACAAATATTCTTCTACAAGATACACAGGCAAACCATTTTCTAATAGAGGAGAGGTTTCAAATAATTGATGTGGAAAAATGATGTTTACTGCTTTCATTTATATTTTATTTCTTCTACAACGTTCGCTGCAATATTTTACTTCGTTCCAATTTTTCTCCCACTTTTTACGCCAAGTAAAGGGTCTTTTACAAACCACACATCTTTTTTCAGGTAAATGCTCTTTCTTCATCGGCTGTTATTTACATGAGTTGCTAAAAGTCGCTGTTTTTCTGCTAGTACAGCAGGATGCTTTTTATGTCCCCAAATTTTATCTCTTGCTTTTTTTGCACTTATTTTTAAATCTACAATGGGGTGCGGATAATCTTCACCCATAGTAACGCCACAAAAAGTTTGTTCCATTAAACTCATGGTCCAAGGTTCATGAATATACGTTTCTGGAACATTTGCCAATTCAGGAACCCATTTTTTAATAAAGGTTCCTTTTGCATCGTGTTCTTCCGAGTTTTTTACGGGATTGTAAAGTCTTACCGTATTAATTCCGGTGGTTCCTGCTTGCATTTGAAATTGCGGATAATGAATACCAGGTTCATAATCTAAAAATAAGCGTGCCAAATGGTACACACCATCTCGCCAATCTTGATCTAAATTTAAAGTCAAAAAGGAAACCACCATGGCACGCATTCTAAAATTGATCCAACCTGTTTGTGCAACTGCACGCATACACGCATCGATTAAAGGATATCCTGTTTGTCCGGTTTTCCAAGCTTTTAAAAAAGCTTCATTTTTTGTATGAGTTAATAATTCATACCCTTTATTAATACAATGTGTTTCATAAGCGCATTCTACTTCAAATTTTTGAATAAAATGACAATGCCAATGCAAACGCGTTAACATGCCAGAAAACGCACGATCATTTGCGGTGCCATTGGGATGTGTACCCACAAACTGAAAAACTTGTTTGATACTTAAATTCCCCCAAGCCAAATAAGGAGACAATCTGCTGCAAGCCATTCTACTTTCTGTAGGTTTAGAAATATGTCTGTGATAATTAAAACCTCTTTTCTGAGTAAAAGAATTCAGGTATTTCCAAGCATTTTTTTCTCCTGCAGGTTGATATTGTTTTGGATAATTCTCTAGTTTTACAACCAATTCATTTGGTAATTCAAAAGAATGTTCAATAGGGTTGAGGGTGTTTGTTGAATAGGTATTTTTAAGAATAGGAGCGTGCATCGTAGCGTGCCAACGTTGGTTCCAATTTTCTCTATTTTTAATCCCTCTTATAATTCCATCTTTTTGATTTTCAACCCAATGAACATTGTTCTCTAAACAAAAGTTTTGAATCCATTTATCACGATTCCAAGTAGTTTTTGTACCACTTTCTTGGTAGCTAAATAGTTCCTTTAGTTGATAGTTTGTGTGTAGGAAATTAAAAACCTCTAAAGCTTCACCATAGAAAACGGTAACTTTTCTATGACAAACTTCTAAATCTGTATTGAGCGATTTTATAGCGTGATATACAAATTGTAAATGCCGTAAACTTGTATCTGGATATTGCATCATACTAGGCTCAAAAAGATAAATAATGATATACGGAATACCTGCTTTTTCTGCTAAATACAACGATTTATGATCTTGCAAACGAAGATCTCTTTTTAACCAAACAATATTCACAGCTTCTTTTATCAAAATAGCAATTATTTTTTACATTTTCCCAAAAAGTGAAGAAAGAAGGGTAGTAGTCTTTTACAAAAAATAAACAAGCTATTTCTTCTTCAATTCTTTGATAATAATGGGTTAACGTTTACTTATTTTGTTACTAGAAATGATACGTTGCCTTGTGCATTTAAAACGAGTGATATCTTGACTTCTTTTTTTTAAGTGCTTTGTACTAACACCGCTGTTTACACGTTTTCGCCAGCGTTTAAAACTAGATTCTTTTAGATTTTTACGCATTAATTTAATAACCTCTTTTTCTGCAAAACCAAACTGGAATTTTATAGCTTCAAAAGGGGTGCGATCTTCCCAAGCCATTTCTATAATTCTATCTAGCTGCCTTTCTGTTAATTCTTTATTTACGTCCACAGTAGTAGCTGCGTTATTTATTAAAGATTGTGTTGTGGTTATTTTAGATGGTAAAATCATAAGCTATTATTGAATTTTCTCTAACTTTTTCATTATTTCTTCAGCCTCAAATACTTTTTGATCACTTAATTTTCTGTTGCTAGTAGATAATGCATGCGCTTCTTTAGTCAATTTTTGATATTGTTTATATAAAGTTTCTTTGTCTGTTTTCTTTTTAAATATTCCGAACATATCGATAAATTTTTATTGGATTCAATTTTATAGTGATATTGTAAAGATATAATATTTGTTTAACATTTTAATTATTAAGTTAAACACTTTTTAAAGGAGTGATAATAAGTTTTTTTTTATCGTTTTTTATTTCAACTTTCATTTTTACAATAAGAAGAGATAGTGGATAATATTATATGTCTGTAAATAACTTTTTTTTCATGTTTAAAATTAATGGTGGTTATTATAGAAAAGAGTGTTGTTAAAAACTCTATTTAACATAATATAAATTATAGTACAAATGTTATCATTGGTATTTTATGAGAGGAGTCCATTTGATAGCTATAATGTAGTATTATGTAAAATATCCCAGAAGCATTCGTTTTCATAAGAATAATTGGAACTTGGGTCATTAAACTAATAAGCGGTTTGCTTCGCAGAGTTTATAAAACATTTGTATCTATAATTAGCCGTTATGTAAAATAGCCGCTACCAAACGCTCGATTGCTTTTATAAAATCAAATTGCTTATTGCAATTTATTTATAACTCAATTTCCAGCCGCTTGCCAACGCCAAAATAAAAGCTAACCTTTTTACTCTTATTTAAAAATCGCGTATTCGATAAAATGTACGGAATAAAAAAATTTAGACGATTCTCGTAAGCTTGCCACAAGAGTATAAAATTACTCTGCGAGATAATTTCTATGCACTTGTTATATTTAGAACTTCAATTAATCCTTTTTTTAATGTTTCATTATCTTTTGTCTTGAAACAAAAGAAACAAAAATTCAAGGCTGCATATAATTTTGGAAACAATTAACGGCTCATTCGCTATATTTTAGGAAACATTGTAACTGGTTAAGACTGTTTTGAAATCCTTTATATAATTGAAACGCTTAAGAAACAGTATTACCAAACACCTAAAATATGGACGCTCATTTCTCCTATTGTTTTAACCAAAATTTTATGAGGCCAAGTATAACATCAAGATTCTATTTTACATAATATTAAGATGACCAATCTTTCTTCGATATCATTGCAATTCGAATCTCTTTAAAAGCACTTAACAGTTCCTTATCTAATGCATCTATTTCACCATTTGCATAATCCTTATATTTTTTTGAATCTATTATGTCTGTAATTATTCTCTTGTAAGTCTCATAAATTGGTTTGCGTTCTGGATAAGCCATATATTTTAATATTTTAAATTGGTACTGGAGTATTATTTTCTAACCTTAATTCATTTTCATAATTATCAAGTCTATTATAATATTTGGATTCAATTAAGAATTTTATATCATCTTTATTATTATGATTCAAGATATAATTTTTCTCATCTGCGGTAAACTTTGGTATTCCGAACTTCTTAATATAGTTTTTGCTTATTGATCTATGATTAGAAATATAATATTTACTTGTTTGTGATATGTAAAACCAAAATATATCTGTTTCTAAAATGGATTTTAATATTCTTAATTCATTTATATCTTCTGAAAACGCAGCTAAACCGTTATAAAATAGTAAATCTCTATCTTCCGTGATAACAAAATTTGGAGAATCTGTTATGTGTGGAAAAAACAGTTTAAGTCCTTTTATATCTAAGGATTGTGTTCTTCCGTATGCATACCAAGCTTCATAATCTCTTTTTCCCTTATCTCGTTTTGAAAGCAAACTTCTATTCGATTCTAAATAGCTATAAGCACTTGGGAAATTAATTCTAAAATCATCTTCTTCAATTACATTTCTGATTTCATTAGTATAATAGTAAGGAAAAATGATAACTTCTCTATTTGCTAATAATGATTCTTGACTTTCAATACTATTAGAATTAATAATCGAACGACAAATTCCTCTTTCAATTCTAACTTCCTCCTCCCCTTTTTCTTTTCTATAATAATACTCATTGTCTTCTCTAACTGGTGTGAACTTAAAAACTTTATTTTTAAGTGTAGCTATACCATTTCTTGTTTGGTATTTATCAAAAAAATGAATTCCTGTATTCTCTATAATCGATATTAACCTCTCCGCATATTCGTTATCAACTAAATTCCAACCGTTCCAATCATCAATACTTTCATATTCGATAAAATAGAAATCATTTTCGTTTATTTCAAATAATGATTTACTTTCCTTTCGCTTATAATAGATTCCATTAGAAGTATCATTTTGGATAAAACATAAACAGGTATAAGTGTTATATGCTTCAAATATTTGCTCGCCTCCAAAATCAACAATTTTAAATGATAGTTTTTTGTTAGAAATATATTTCCGTAATGCTCTACCATTTATACTTTTAAAGAAAGAATTGACTGTTATGTAGCCTAAAACTCCATTCGGAGATAGATTTTCAACACCAATTTCAAAGAAAGGAATATATAAATCTGGATGACCACTATTTCCAACACTCCAGTTTTTAACTAGAGATAAAGATTCTTCATCCATATTTCTAGAGCATACATAAGGAGGATTTCCAACGATAATGTCGAAACTATTAATAGTGTGATTAAATGCATTATTAATATCAAAACTTAAAGTGTTTCCCGTATGAAAGTTAAAATTAAAATTAGCGTCTTCTCCTTGTATTATGGCATTTAAACTTAAAAGTATTTTTGCTCTATTAATGCTATAATTTGCAATGTCAATACCAAATAAATTTTCATTGTAAATTTCATTGAAATCTTTATTACTATTATTTTTGATATAATTAGAAACTGTTAAAAGAAAACCACCACAACCACATGCAATATCAGCACAAATTACATCTTCAATATTTCCTTCCCATTTATTAAAAGTGCTTTCTATGATATAGTCTCGTATATTTTTAGGCGTGTAAACAGCTCCTGTAATAACTTTGTCTTCTGGCGATATAACAAATTCAAAAGCTGAAATTAAATCTTCAAGTGTGTTTATATTAATTTTTGAATTAAAATCTAGAAAATCAGAATAATCTTCGTCTATATAGCTGATTAAATAATTATTAATAAAATCATTGTGAACTATGTTAATATTATTAGTATTTAAAAAAGAAGAAACAAGCAATCTATCTACTTCCAAAATTTCTTTAGAGTAGTTATTTAAAAATTTATTTAATTTAGACTTATTCATATTATTTGAGGACAAATATCTTTACAGTTCCAATCTTTGTTTATTGTATGAAAACCAAAATGATTGGCTAAACTAGCCACAAAAGGCCTTATTGTTCTTTCTTGTGAACTCTTTAAAATCCTATTGTATGCATGGTCTTTTTTTAATTGACGCCATATAGTTGGTGAAAAATTAGATAATACAAAATCTAACCCTGATATAAAATCCATAGGATAATGCATAAATCTTGGATTATCTAATATCAATTGATTTCCAAAATTTTTACCATTACCATGATATCCATCTAACTTCCTTCCTCCCATTTGAAAATGATATATTGGGTGTACTTCATTTGAAGGATTACCTTCTTCAATATGCCTATCTAAATGATAAGAAAGAATATGATCTTTTCGTTTTCTAGATTTACCTTCAACAATTATATTAAATTCTAGGTGTTTAAAAGGGTCTTTAAACTCCTTTGTAAAATCATAATACTCTCCTTTTAAATTAATACTAAAGTCTAATATTGCTTTTTTTACAGTTTTTGGAAATTGGATATTATTAGAAACATCTATTTCCATAGCAAATCCACTAATTTTATATCCCCAGCTTAAATTAGTACCAAGAGGTAGGCTTTTCTCGTTTTTAAGTTCTTTTATAGCTCTGTCGATTGCTCCAATTGATTTAAGACTTATCGAGCATTTTTCTAAAGCTCTTTTCAACAAAGTTAATTCGTTAGCTAATTCTAATCGATATTTTTTATTTTTTGGATCGATTGTCATTTAATCTATTTTTTTTCTTTCAACTCTCATTCTTTCAGAATCTGATGGATGTATTTTTATTCCCTTTTTATTAATAGAATCTGGTTTAGTAACATACGCAAATAAAGATACATATGCATAATCTTGCCAAGGTTTTGGTTCTTCTTTTCCACTAATTTTAAACCCTTCAAAAGGGTCAAGTGGTTTTTTCGTTATTTCACATATATTCCAATAATTATTACTTTCAAAAAGTTTTATTGGTTCAGCAACTATTAAATCCTTAAATTCTGTTTTTTCAATTAATAACGAAACTCTTGAAGTAGCATCTAAACTAGCAAGGTTTTCATTAGTGATTTCTTCAAAAACATCATTTATTCTATCATTCCACCATCTATTCCAACTTGTATGAAAAACTCCATCATACTTTGTTTTAGAAAAATATTTATCAATAAATTTATTCCAATATTCTACATTTTTAGACATATCTACACCTAACCTAGCGGCTAGTGTACTTTCATTAATTAACAAACCTGTAGGTTGCACAATATCTTTGAATATTACTCTAGCTATTTCATGAGTAGGTGGATTATCTTCAATTATGAATCTTGATAAAATTCTTTGGTCTAATTCATTATAATCTCTACCTAAAGAAGTAGAAAAATCTTTTTTGTTTTTATTTAATGTCTGATAACCAACAATTAAAGAAACTATTTTATTAATAGTTTCTACATCAATATCATCTTTTAAAAAAGTCCAATCAAATAAATCATGACTAGTAAAATCTCTATTAAAAGAATCTTTCACTTTGTCTTCTGTTGAGCACAGTATAATTGGTAAATCAGGTATAGCACCTTCTGAAGCCAAGGTTCTTATCATTTGTGCTAAAGGAGGAGCTTGATATCTTACCTTAAATTTTTTTTCATCTTCATTAGCATTATTTTCTTTACCATCTTTTCCTTCTTTATTTGAATCATCTTCTTGAGGACCATCCAATTGTAAATCTAATATTAAAGCATCACAACTTTTAAGTTCTTCAATTAATCTATCTAACTCTTTTTCAAAATTATATGGTTTGTTTAAGCTGATATCTAAAAGATCTGTTATCTCTAATTTTTTTTTGTAAGGAATAGTTAAATCCTCTTTTTCATCATCTAAATAGAATACTTTATATTTACTCATAATCTTCTATGTTTGTTTTAGGCAATTCAATCCTTATAGTAGTTTTGTAATTTTCTTTTGGTTTAGTTACAAAAACTTCTCCTCCATAGCCTTCTATTATATCTTTAACTATTTTAAGACCTAATCCTGTTCCTGAAAGTTCTTCAAGTTCTGTTGAAGAACTTCCAGATGGATTACTAGTTGTATAAAATGCTTCAAAAATCTCATCCTCTTTATCTGGTGCAATACCAATACCATTATCTGAAAATTCAAGATATACTTTATCTTTAATTTTTCCAGCTTCTATAGCAATCTTACCTGTAGTAGCTTTTTTTGCAATTGCTTTTTTTGCATTTGTATAAAAGTTAAATAAGATTGAAGCCCATTCCGATGAATGCATAGGACAGGTAAATAAATTATATCCTATGAACTCTGGTTTTTCAAAATTAATATTGCTTCTTATTAAATCTGGTGTTATTATTTCTATAAAATTTGAAACGGGTTCTCTTAATTCTATAGGTTCTAATTCTCTATTTACATTTTTTGAAATAGCATCTTTAAAGAAAGAAGTATAAACAGTAAATGCTTCAAGATTTTTTTGCAATCGAATTCCAGCTTTTTTCCCTTCTGTATCTTTTATTAAATTGGTTAAAAATTCAGCATCATATTTAAAAGCAGGCTCATAATGATTAACTTCATGAACAAATTCGCCAATTGTAAGACCTAAGCTTGCTAAAATTCTTAGTAATTGTATTTCCTTAAGTAACTCTTTTGCTTTTGCTTCTCTTTCCAAAGTTTCCTTTTCCTCCACTTCCTCTAACTCTTCAAGCTTTTTGCTAATAGTTTTTAATTTAACAGTAATATTACCTTTGTCGTCTTTACTAATTTCATCAAATTCTTTCTTTACTTCCTTTATAACGTCTTTGGTAGTTTTCTTATCCCAACCTTTTTGTCCTGCAGTTCCTTTTCGTTCTCTTGCATGAGAAACTTTAATTGCAACATCGGTTAAAACTTTATAACCAAAATCTTTAAGTTCATCTAAAGACTCATTTTCTAATAGCCCTTCTCTACTTGATTGCTCTTGGAAATATTCTCCATCTCTATCAATAACTTCAACAAAACCAAAGAAATTGATATTAGCATGAGGAGCAATTATACTTCTTCGTGCAACAGATGCATCCAATCTTAACCAATCATTTTGAGGTTCACCATATGGCAATACCCTAAAACCATTTCGATATAAACGTACTCCACCATATTCACGAGCATTTTCTCTTATATGTTTTTCTACAGATCTTGAAATATAACCAGCATTCCACACAAAATAATATGCCTTAAAATGAACATTTTTAAGTGAATGAAATTTATCTTCTCTTTCTTTCTTCCCAATTAAATACACTTCTTCAGAAATGGAAAGTTTATCACTCTTAAAGGAATAATAACCTTGTCCTTCTTCGTCAACATATGCTTCAATTTCAGCTAATGCATGTTGAAAAAAAGCACTTTGTTCGTCAACTACTATAATGTTGTCTCTATAAAAGGTAACTTTAAATCCTGGATCATTAGTACTTTCTTCGAATCGGTCTGATAAAGGAAAAGGTTGAAGTAAATCTGTAATATATTTATATGCTCTTCTTATCATTGAATCTGACCAAGAATCTCTCACATTTTTAATAGTTAGAGTCGTACCTTCCTCTTTTTCTTTTTCTACTTCTTCAATAGTATTTGATATCAAAAGTAAATTAGAATCCATCTCATATTTATCCCAATCAATAGTCACCTTAAGTGCTTTATCTGATTTTAATGTTTGAGTAACGATTGTTAATTCTTGACCTATTCTTTGGGTTGCAAATCGTCCAATTCCTTTTTGTCCTGCTCTAGTCCTATTGTATCTTGGAGATTTAGGATTGTGTATTTTATCACTAGATGAAATAGTCATAAAGCCTTTAACCAACTGTTCTCTTGTCATTCCTAATCCAGAATCCTCAATTGTTAGTGTGCCTCCTGGTTTATCACAATCTTTAAAATATAAATCAACCGTTAATGCATCTGCATCATAAGAATTTTTGACTAATTCAGAAACAGCAGTTTCGTGTCTTCCAACAAGTTCTTTTCCAAGTCTATTTATAACACCTGCATCAACTGAAAACCTAACGTTCTCTTTATCAAATTCAGCTATAGACGAAGATAATTCAAGAATTTTTGAATAATTATTTGGCTCTTTTTCTAAAACTAACTCAAGCTTTTTTATTAATTCTTTCTCTGTCATTTTAATTATCAGTTTTGTTTGAAACTATTAAATCTGTAACATCAATATCCAGAATTTCAGCAACTTGATTTAGAACTCCTAAAGTAGGTTGTCTTCTGTTTTGCACGTAAGAGTTAACCATATTATAACTTTTACCCAACTTTTCAGCTAGCCAAACTTGTTTAATACCTTTCTCTTCAAGTACCTCTTTAATACGATTCATAATACACAGAAATTTGAAAAATAAAAATAGCAATATTATTTAAATATATATCACATTTTGAGATAAAATTAAATCGTTAGATAAATTAGCCATTTCATACACATTCCCACTTCGCTCCTATCGTCGCTTCGGGCAAAGAGTATTTCATTACATTTTTAAAGAAGCTTTTTAGAAGAAATTTTTTTAAGAAACAGTAGTAACAACTTTCGCTTTTAGCCAAAGCTCAAGTTACATAACGCAGAACATTATAGTACAGATTTATATAATGCAATTATACGATAATATTTTAATATCTAACAAGTTAATTGTGTTCTATGATTGTAGTATAAATGTTATGTATTCAATCCAATAACAAATAATGTATGAAATAACATAAAATCCGTTTTTCTAGTTGGCACTAGAATTGAATATTCGGTATAATGGTCAAATAATTTTCAAATACGAGATTCTACAGATAGTAATAATCTAACTTTATTTGAATAAAAACGAGTTCAATATTGAAGGTTATAAATTACGCAGTCATTCCTGTAACAAATACATCAATGAATTTTTTCATTATTGATATAATTCTTTCACCAATTTCACGAGCCTTTAAAATACTTGGTCTATTTTCTAAACATTTAAAAACGTCTTGTCTAATTGGTTCTTGTCCGTTATACACATAACTATCAATTAAAGCATTGAATTGTTGTTGGTCTAAATTTTCTTCTTCACAAATTTTTGATAATGCTAAAACTCGTTCTTGTTGCCAGAACTTTTCAAATTCATCAGTTATTGCATCTACATCATTAATAAGTGGTAAATTTTCCTCAATAACTTTTCTATCAATTCTCGTTTACTTCTTAACGTAATTTCACCGCCTAATAAATCTATGATAGCTTTTTTCTGTTTTTGCGCTTCAGATTTGTTTGTAGTTTTTAATCTGGCTAATAACTGTAAAATATAAACCACATTAATTTGATCTCTATGAATTAATTCTAATTCAAAATCAATATCGTTTAAAATTGAAGTTTTTTGAGCTGGATTATTTGTTTTTATGGTTTCGTGTAAATCTAAATATTTGCTTTTATAATCTTCAAAAGTTTGTTCATCAATTCCTAAATCTTCCCAATTAAAATCTACATAAGATTCTAATACATTTTTAGTTCTTAAAACTCTTCTAAATGCTTGTACAAAAGCCAATTGTTGCTCCTCTCCTAGCAAATTATCTACACTTTTATAAGTGGGTGTTATACCTAATAAATGCGTTAAAGCTTCATCAAATTTTGTAATAGTTTCCTATTCTTAGGTTCTCTTTCTTATGTTCTCACTCTTGTGTGCGATTGCTTCATTCTTCGCAATGACACTCTTGTGTTCTCAACTAAATTGGATGTAACACCAATATATAATATGGTGTTGTTTTTGTTAGTTAGTATGTAAATGAATCCTGGCTTTATAATAATTCGTCATTGCGAGGCACGAAGCAAACTGTTTGCTGGGTTTCCTACGTTTTATTTTAACTTAATTACTATTATTTTACTCTTGCGTTCTCACTCTTTTGTGGGAATGCTTCATACTTCGCAATGACACTCTTATGTTCTCACTCTTCCATTAAAACAAGTCATTGCGAGGAACGAAGCAAACTCAAGCAATCTGTTTGTTTTCTTACTTAAATTTTTAATTTATCAAATTTCCAAACAAGAAGTTGGTACTTATACCAAAAACATTTACACTTTTATCAAATGTACCAATATTTTTATATTGAAATTCAAAATTTATAGTTGGTTTACCTTCATTGTCTTTTAAACTAATTGGTAATCCAACTTTCCAGTTTGTTCTTTTGTATTTACCAAAATTAAATTCTACAGCAGGACTAAAACCAAAATCACCAAATTTTGAAGTGATAAAGAAAAAAGCTGGTTCCAAAATTAAAGAAGTAGTAATAAACTCATCATAACTTGTTACATAAACATCTTCTGTTGTAATTATTAAATTATTGTTTGTTGCAGCAGTTGAAGTTTGAAACTTTTTTGCTGATAAATTATTTACCATTATTGTATTGTTATTTTTAACATTAACAATGGCTTTAAAAAAAATACTTTTTCCGCTAGAATAAGCTCTCATATAATTACCAGAAAGAGATGCATTAATATTATAAAATCTGTTTTCTTGATATATAGTATTTTCATCTGGAGTAATGTTATAAGTTAATCCTCCAAAGGGTGTAAAAACTTCTAAAGAAACCCATCTGTTAGAAATAAAATTATACATTTTGTTTTCTTCTAAATAGTCTATTTCTTTTTGTGCTAGTTCTTCATAATCAGTATTATGTTTTTCTTTTAAAACTTTATCATAACATTCTAAATCATCATCAAACTTTCTACTTTCTTTATGTTCTTTTTTAAAATTATTTAGTTTTTCTTTATTATTTTTTACAGCTGCTTTATTATAGGTGTCAAAAAGTTTTTTTCTATTATTCTCAATCGCTTCTCGTCGTTTCTTTTTACTGCTAGATGTAAAATCTATAGTACCATTACCTATTAAGGTAACCTTGTAAGTTGCTCCAATATTATCATTTAAAAACTTACCTTCTCCATCAAAAATAGTAGCAAATTTATTTGTTGCTTTAAATTTTAAGGCACCAGAGAAAATCCATTTTAACTTGTCTAATTTTTCTCCTTTTCTAGAATCTATATTAAAACCTAAAGTAATAGATTTATCATCATTATCTAAACCAAAGAAATACTTTTGTAGTGAAAGATCGTTTGAACCACCAAAAGAAGTGCCTACTTTATCTGCAAATAAAAGATTTAACATTTTATCATTAAATAGTAGAGTGTCCTTATCAAAAATTCTATCTAAATTATATTGTTTTACAGGACTTGTATATTGCTCATATACCTGCGCTTTTGTGTTGAAACTAATTACTAAACAGGTTATTAATGTTAGTATTAATAACAAATAATTATTCTTTTTCATTTTAAGTAGGTTTTTTTGGTTAGCTATAAAGATATTCTTTTACTTTTCTTATTTTATACCTACAATTAAGTGTTTTTTTTAAACAAACATCTGCTGCAACAATCCTTTTAAACCCTTGTGTTTTTTCTATTTGTGGTTTGTACGTTTTCTGTTTTTGTATAAATAGTACTTAAATAATTAGCTGTTTTTTGTTGTTCTTTTAGGGATGAAATTTTTATTTTTTCTTTTGAATAATCCTTAAAATAAATATGTGGAATATTGCTTCCAATTGAATATTTTTTAAAATTGATATTATTTAAAACAGAGTATAAAAAATATAAATTAACTTTTATTTTTGGCTTAATTTCGTCTAAAACACCTAAAACAGAAGACTTTGATTCGCACAATAAAGTTCTTCCAACTCCAGCTCTATCTTTTACTATTGATATAAATTGGTCCTTTTCTCTATAAAAATCTACCCTTTTTATATAGCCAGAAACTCCATATAATTTATAATCTCCAAAATTTTCTTCTATCGCATTTGCAGAAATATTTGATGATTTTTTTGTTGCTATTCTTTCCAACTTCTTCTCTTCTCAATCAGGAAAATCCGTTTCATTTTGTGAGATTGCTTCGTCCTTTGTCCTCGCAATGACGTCTGGTTAAAACGCAATTTCTGACTAAACAATTGTTGCATTACTCCTTTTTTGTAATTTTCTAACTGCTTTTTAGTAACGTCTATAAATTAGTTTTATAAACAAGCAATTTATTTTTTGTTTAAAATTAGAAAAAATCAAACAACAAACAAGATAAAATTTGATTCCTTTTTTAGAGGTGTAAAAATAATAATTTTGGTATTTATATATTAACTAATAAGGAGTCTGCTTATACTGAACAATAGTATATAACAGACTCCTATTTATAAATAATACTTGTAAATTAATAAAAACTATTTTTTAATTTTATTAAAGGTCCTAACCACTTTTTAATTAAAAAATTATATTTTAATGATTCGTTTAGTTATTCTATTAGACTTAGATTCTATAACTAAAATGTAAGTTCCATTTTTAAGATTACTTATATAAAGTTTGTATGTTTTCTTAGGCCTACTACTAGGTGATAAAGTTTTTACTAAATTTCCTAAAATATCATAAATTAAAATATTGGATACATCTGCACTAATATTTGTAAGGTGTAAAATTCCATCTTCAACTGGATTTGGATATATTTTAACTTCTGCTGCACTAGTTTCTTCCAGAGTACTTTTAGAAAATGTAGCTTCTTTATTTAAAGCGCTACAACTTGGTGCTATATTACTATTACTACAGTAAATTGTATGCGTACCAGATTTAGAAACCAGTACTAAATTACCTGCATCTTCTGTAACCCAGTAATTATCATCAAGTCTTGCTACACCAGAACCTGAAATGGTAATATCTGGTTGAGCATTATTAAAATTTGCCGTACTTACATTTCTTAGATCAATATAAGATGAAGGTTGTCCGTTATTTGTATTCATAGAAAAAACATAAAGTCCGTTTGCACCAGGAATCCATTTAATTCTAATTTTTTTTATGTTTGATGAATCTGGACCTCCTGAACCTAAAACATAAATAGTATTAAATGTAATGTTATCATAAGCTGGTAAAGCATTTACCCTTGGCGTGTTAAATTTACAATCTGAAGTAGCATTACCATCACTATCTACTGTAACTTGCACTGTTGATGATTTTGTTGATGCTCCTTTATCATCTATAGCTACAACATTAAAAGTATAAGTTCCTGCAGCTATATTTGATAAAGTATATTTAAAAGGGAACGAGCTATCTTCTCCTAATTTAGCAGCCCCATTATAAAATTCTACCTTACTAATAACACCATCAGCATCATTTGCTAAAGCACTAATTTGTAAATTACTACCCGCATTTACTGGAGTGGTACTAGTTGGAGAAGTTATTGAAACCGTTGGAGATTGATTGTTATTTTCTGTATCCGAAGGCATACCTATTCTAGTTGTAGCTACTTTAAAATCATCAAAATAAGCATAGACATCTTTAGTAGGTTGAAAAGTTTCATCAGAGCCTCCAAAAAAGGAAGACAAATAGAATGAATTTATATGGATATCTTCTTCGCCAACTTGTCTGTAATCTTCGGCATTTGTAATGTTTAAGGCTAATTTACCATTTAACCAACCTTTCATTATACCATCTTTTTTACCTGGTGTATTCAGTTTGTAATACATTTCTACATGTTGCCAAGTACCCTTAGTAAACTTAACTTGATCTTCTTGCGGCTCATTATTAGGCTCTATAATAGGGTCTAATAAGCTCCAATTAATAGATGCTTTGTATCCTGGTCTGGTTGGTTTTGTATTATAATGAACATAAGTTTCTATAAGCCCATTATTACGCCACATTAAACGTAAGGACATGTTTTTTTCTCTAGTTTGATAAGATAAACCTGGTAGTTTTCCGCCCGCTCTAAATTCAAAATCTGATGGAAAATAAATCTTATAACTAAAATATAATTCGTCATGCTCCTTACCATCATTAAAATATACTTTCGTATGTATACCGCTTTCTCCTGTTTTTACTTTTCCTTTTGGATAGTTCACCTTTAAAGAATTGCCTTGATTTTCTAAGCTAACTATAGACACACGACCTTCATCTGCACCTTTGCAGAAAGAAACCGCTAAGGCCTCTTTTATTTGATCTTGGTTATATAGACCTGTAGTTAAATCATTTAAATTATTTTGGTATACATCTACTGTTTGAGCGTTTGCATTTGTTACTGTAAATAGTAACAAACCAAAGGTTATTACCGCAATTGAAATTTTTTCTTTCATAATAAGTTAAAGTTAGTTGATAGTTATTAGTCTGGTTTTTACTATTTTTAAGTTTGGACTGTAGTTAGGTTATTTGTAAAAAATAGTTTTTAATTTTTTAGACCAGTATTTTACAAAAATAATTAATTTCAAATAGAGCTTATGATTTTACTTTTTTAATTTTGATATATATATGAAAACTTTATTTAAACAATTTTAAAAACCTATTAAACAGCTAATTAGTTAAATTTATTAAACAAAAAAAGATAATATTACTGTATCTACAAATACTATAAAAAAACTCGAAACTCTCTAGATTATTTTCTTGTTTAAAAAGACAGCTATTATTAGTCTAGTATATAATAGCTAAAATGGTTGGCAATAAAAAAATAAAAATTTATTTCCATTTTTAGAGGTCTAAAAACTGGTAATTAGCTATTTTTTTTATTAAAAATAAGTTTTGAAGACAATAAAATACGTCGTGTAAGATGATTGAAAATTAAATGTAAAGTAACGCATTTAGTTTCTAATTTCATTAAATAGGTAAATTGTGGGGAGAGCAGGATTCGAACCTGCGAAGACGTAGTCAACGGAGTTACAGTCCGTCCTCGTTGGCCGCTTGAGTATCTCCCCTGTAATTTACTATTTTAATGAACTTCTAAATTACTGGCGTAATTTATTATTTTTAAAACCGATGGTAGGCTTTATATATTACAAATATTAATTTAGAAGTACTTATAAACAATATCATTAAAGAGTAAATTGTGGGGAGAGCAGGATTCGAACCTGCGAAGACGTAGTCAACGGAGTTACAGTCCGTCCTCGTTGGCCGCTTGAGTATCTCCCCTGTAATTTACTATTTTAATGAACCTCTAAATTACTTTCGTAATTTGTTGTTTTTTAGAGCCGATGGAGGGACTCGAACCCACGACCTGCTGATTACAAATCAGCTGCTCTAGCCAGCTGAGCTACATCGGCTTTTTGTTGTAAAAAACAACCCATTATTTCTAATGGCTTGCGAATATACAAAGTTTTAATAAATCAACTTAAAAAATTATATTTTTTTTCAACTTTTTGTTTAGACTGTATATTGGGTAGAAGTTGGTTGTTTTTCAAACACTTGATTTTCAGTAATTTTAATGAAAATTGTAAAAAAACATATTTTACTAAAAACTCGTAAAACCTTATACACCAATTAGTGCATCTGTTATTTGTAATAAATGTTGTCTTTTTCGTGTATCATAAGCGTCTGGATGCGCTGGTGCAAAATAACCTTTTGGATCCCCTTTATCATTATCAAAATACTTACCTGAATCATTTTTATAGTCATCAGACAATGCTAAATCTAATAAGATATCCACTCCTTTTTCTGCAGGAGACCAATGTTGTCCATAAGCTTCATTAGCCATCTTCGTGTTTAATAATGAACCAGGATTAACTGCTATAACCGTAATTTTAGGCTCTTGTTTCGCTAAATGAAAGCTCCACATGGTTAATGCTAATTTACTTTGTGCATAGGTGCTATTTGCTGAATCTTGCTCCTTCCCTATTAAAACAGCTTCAGAAACTGGTGCTTGTGCCGCAGAACTTAAATTGATAATTCTGGGTGCTTCGGATTGTTTTATGTTTTCTAATATGGCATTCGTTAACACATAAGGTGCTAAGTAATTTACCACTATTCTAATGTCTAATCCGTTTTTATTCTGAACCTCTTTCGTTTTAAAAATTCCTGCATTATTGATTAGTATATCTATTTTAGGAATGTCCTTTTTAATCTGTGCTGCTAATTTTGAAACAGCTTCTAAATCCGAAAAATCTGCTACCAAACCATGAATGCTCTGATTGTTTGTTGTTGTTTTTATTTCTGAAACAACCGCGTCTACTTTTGCTTCATTTCTTCCGTGTACATAAACCATATGTCCTTTTTCTGCCAAGTTGAAAGCGGTTAACTTTCCAATACCGTCTGTACTTCCTGTTACTATTATTGTTTTACTCATACTATTTTATTTTTTTTATTCTGATATCACCTTGAGCACATTCGAAAGGTCTTTTTATCCTCAACGATACACAAGGTGACATCTTCTTGTTTTTTTGAATCCTACTATAAAATTCTGATACTAGTTTTGCCACTATTCTTAGATATAACACAGTTAAATAGAGTAAGATAAACGATTTTTAGTCTTTTTAAAAAGGTGCAAAGGTATCTTTGGGACTCTTAGGCACACTCCAACGCTCACGAGCACTAATGTTTTCTGATGTAACAACGTTAGATGCTGAGTTATCAACACTACCGTAGCTACTTGCTCCTCCTCTTGGAATTTGCATACGGTCTCCGTATAACCACACAACCAAATTACTACGTTGCCCGCTAATAATCGGGTGCGTAGCATGTGCAACATCACCTCTGTGAATTATTGCTTTCCCTGCTTCAAAAGTAGTTTGCACCGTTTTCCCTGTGGTTTTATCGTAGAAATCAACTTGCGAACCTGTAAATGCTTCATCAGGTAAATTCATATTAATATTTAAGGTAGCAGCCGAGGCATCGGTATGGGCATGTAAATCCTTATCTTTATCTGGATTGTACTGAATAGAAAAACCAAATGTTTGGTTGTCATAACCATAAGTACATAATAACAAACGTGCAATCGGACGCATATAGCGGTCCATAATATCGTTATAAAATGCCTGAAAATTAGGAGCTGCAAGATAGCCTTCTGAGCGCGGATCAAGCATAATTCCATAACGATTCAATTGTATTCCGTATGGTGCTCGTTTAGGAATTTGTGAATTTACTACAGCTTCTAAATAGTTACGAAAATCCGCTAAGCGTTCAGGGTTAAAAAACTGTGCCACATAAACACCTGGAATAATTTCTTCCCATAAATCGGCAACAGCAGATTCTTTTTCTGGGTTTTCCCAAGCATCTTTAATGGCCTTTTGTAATCGTGGATCTAGTAGCGTTTCATCAGGAATTAGGATGTTGTCTTTGTTTTCAATTTCCCATTCTACCCATGCCTCTTCGAGTAAATCTCGGTTACTATTCCAAAATTGTGAAACTGAAGCTTCACGATTTAACGAGGCTTCACGAGAAGGTAAAGCAAGTGCACGAGCTTGTGCGAGTATATTTTTATTTGTCATTGTTTCTATATTTTTTACCAAAAACTGCCGCAATAGGATATTTTGGTTTTGTATACATTTTTGTTTGTTTTTCTATGAATGAATCGGTTTATGAATAATTTTAGAACAACTAATCTAACTACAATAGTTCTTGGCATAATTCGATTTTTATAAAATTAAACATTCTACAAATAGAAAAAGCCACTTTAAATTTGTGGCTTTTTCTTGCTTTCTATTAATAATTGGGGGTTATTAATCAAGACTTATATTATCTAAAAGAAACGCCTTTTGTAATTGGTTTAAATCTGAAAATGTAAAATGGTTTTGTAGATAAATCTTTGCCATCATTAAAAACAGCGCCTTTGTTTACTTGTGCGGCTGATACATACATATAACCATCTACATGATTGTAGCTTACACCATCTGGCCAAACCATATTAGCATCTTTTACCATGGTTTTTACGCTTTTATCTTTTGCTAAAACTACCGCTACACTATTGGTTTCTAATGCTGTTAAGTAAATATTACCAGCGATATCAATACTCATTCCTCCATTGTTTGGTTTTTCGGAATAAGTTTCAATTTTGCCATCTAATTCTGTTACCGTAAAATCTTCATTTACTAAATCTAACGTTTTAATTCTGTAAATTTTAGTACCGTTTAACGGACCATAATAAATGTATTCAAAATTAGCATCTGCAGTAATTCCGTCATTTCCGACTAATAAATCCGTACCATTAACCGCTAAATGTTTACCGTTAATTACTGTTGGCGTATTTTCTGGTAATGTTGTGCGTGTACCTTCTAATAATCTGCGCGTTTTACCTGTTTTCATATCCACAATAATAAACGCTGCATTGGTCCCGTCTCCCCCATTTCCAATACCTTCATCTGCAATTATAAAATAACCGTTTTTAGTATCTACCACCATATCATTGGGTTGTGCATGCTTTGGTACTACCGATTTTGGTAAATAATAAATACGTTCTAACTGATTGGTTTTTGTGTTCCAACCCACTATTTTAGGCGTTACATGATCACGTTGCGCCATATCTAGCATCCAAACAATTCCGTTTTCATCATTTCTAATTCCTAAAACATTACTTAAGTAATTATCGTCGGTAGTTCTTGGTGTATTCCACGCTTTATTAGGAAACGGTTTGCTTGTTTTTGTTTTAGCATCCATGATCATGACTCTGTTTTCTGGTGAGAAAAAAGGATGATGACTATATACTAAATCGCCAGTATCTGTAAATGTAATATTACCAACTGCTTGATTTGTTGTTGTAAAAACTTCGGTTTCACCTATTGTATTTTGTGAATTTATAGTATAAATGGCAAACACTATTGTAAAACTGAAGGATGTAATTATAGATTTGAAATTCATGTTTTGTATTATTTATTTCTTGTCAGTTCGAGTGAAATTCTTTTTCAGAATTTTGTATCGAGAACTTTTAGAGTTAATAAACTTCTCGATACATTTTTATTTTCATTGCATTTCAATAAAAACACTCGAAGTGACATATTATTTAAAATTCAGCTTTATCTAGACTTCTCGATATGAATTTCTCCTACCTTAAAATGCACTGGAAGTGACCATCTTTTAAAATTTTACTTGCTCTTTTTTAAATACTCTGGTAACTCTTTAGATAACCAATCTTCACGCACAGGAACATGTACATCTAAATCTACGGTTTCTTCTAAAGCCCAAAATTCATGTGGTACATTTTCTGGAAACACAATAACTTCTCCTGCTGCAACTTCTACAAACGTTTCTTTACCATCAATAATAGTTTTAATTTTTACTTTACCTGACATGATGTATGTAATCTGCTCGTTTGGATGGTGATGCCAAGGAATATGCGCTCCTTTTTCTAAATTGAAAATGGTCATTTGTCCTTTTTCACCATGAAACCATTTACGTTGGATCCCTTCTCCAATAGTTTCTGATTCCAAATCGTCAAAATTGAAATGCTGCACTTTTGAAGTGGCAATAGAATCTTTGGTGGTGACTTGCGCATTTGCTGTATTATTGACAAATATTGCTGTTACTGCTAATGCGGCTATAATGGATTTGAAATTCATTTTTTTAGTGTTTATTTTTTGTCAGTTCGAGTGAAATTCTTTTTCAGAATTTTGTATCGAGAACTTTTGTTTTAGTTAAGCTTCTCGATATTAATTTCTCGTACCTCGAAATTCACTCGAAGTGACAATTATTTTTATTTTGACTGTATTTCTATAAAAACACTCGAAGTGTCATTTTATTGATCATTCAATTTTATATAAGCTTTTCGATACAAATTTCTCGTGCCTCAAAATTCACTCGAAGTGACAATTCTATTTATGTTTTACTTCCTGAAAAGATTAAAACCCTTCTAAAACTATTTTGCCTTTTGCTTTTCCTGTCTCTAAGAAAGCATGTGCTTTACGAAGGTTTTCTGCATTGATAATTCCGAAGTTTTCACCTAAAGTGGTTTTAATGGTTCCGTTATCAATTAAACTAGAAACTTTGTTTAAAATATGGTGCTGCTCTATCATATCTTCGGTTTGAAACATAGATCGTGTGAACATAAATTCCTAATGTGTTGAAACCGATTTTAATTTAAATGGCATAATATTAAACGTTTTGGGATCGTCAATAAATCCGAATTTACCTTGTGGTTTAATTAGTTTAACGATCTCATCTGCGTGTTGCTCCGTTCCGTTTAAACTCACTACATAATCTGGCGCAGGAAGGTTGTATTTCTCAAACTCTTCACTTAATTTGTTTCTGTGGTTAATAACCGAGTCTGCACCCAATTCTTTTAACCAATCTGTAGTTTCTTCACGAGAAGCTGTACCAATAATATTCAGTTTTGTTAACTTTTTAGCTAATTGTACTAATATAGAACCAACACCACCAGCGGCACCAATAACTAGAATGGATTTGCTAGCATCCTCTTTTGCAACTTGTAATCTATCAAACAACATTTCATAAGCTGTAAGTGTTGTTAACGGTAAAGCTGCAGCTTCCGAATACGACAAACTAGATGGTTTTTTACCAACAATACGTTCGTCTACAACTTGGTATTGTGCATAACTTCCTTGACGTGTAAAATCTCCTGCATACCAAACTTCGTCACCAACTTTAAACAAAGAAACATCGTCACCAACTTCTTTTACAACTCCTGTTGCGTCCCAACCAATAACTTTCCAATCGTCACCTTCTACTGGCATTCCTGCACGTACTTTGTAATCTGCTGGATTTACAGAAATGGCTTTAATTTCTACTAAAATATCTTTTCCAGTAGCTTTTGGCGTATTTAATTCTATGTCTTGTAATGAATTTTTATCTTCAATTGGAAGATTCTCTTTATATCCTATTGCTTTCATTTTTATATGTTTTTATAATGAGTTCTTAATTTCAGACAAAGGTAATACGACAACACAGGTATATTAAAGTATAAAAAAAGGTGAATTAGGTATAATTAATGGTTTTACCATCTAAAAAGCATAAATATTTCTTATATTACATTGAAAAACGGAATTACTATCAACTATTAATACTTTTAAATCCTAATTAACCCTTTAATAATACCAATTATTATTTATTGAACCCATCTAAAAGTTAGGTTAATTCTTGGTAGCATACGTTTTACTGTTTTAGGAATTTTATGTTTCCAATTATTTGCACATGTAAATCAAATACTGTTTTTACGACTTGGTCTGTAGAAAATAAGTTGGATTGATGAAACACATCCATACTTTTATTGTTTATATATTAATCAAAAAAAAAAGGACTAAAAAGTTACAGTAATTACTGCTTTATTTTACGAGGTATTGCTTTGTTTTCCCTAAGATCTTTAACAAAAATAATCAACATAACTATGATAAAGAAAGAGAACGGTAAAGACGTGATTATTAGTAAACGTTGTACTGCTTCTAAAACATTGATATCAGCCTTAATATTACCCAACAATACTAAAGCTATTGTTGCTAATAAAATAAAAATAGACCAGATAACACGATGTGCTTTGCTTGGATTTTTAGCGCCTTTATCTGTAAACATACTTAATACAAATACTGCCGAATCTACAGAAGTAATTAAAAAGCTGATCAATAATATAATTGAAGTTATATTTAAAAATGTCGCAAACGGATAATGTTCAAAGAATACAAAAATGGAAGAAAACACGTTGCTAAATTCATTATTGTATGTCCCCCAATGTTCTATTAATTGAAAGGCAGACGTTCCAAAAACAGAAAACCAAAAAAAAGTGCCTAAAGACGGAATGATTAAAACACCCAATAGCAGTTGTCTAATGGTACGACCTTTAGAAATACGCGCAATAAATATACCCGTAAATGGTGCCCATGCTAACCAAAATGCCCAATAGTAAAAGGTCCAACCGGTTAAGAATTCTAAACCAGGATTATAATCGCCAAGCGCTAAACTCATGGGTACAAAATCGATTATATAATGATATGTAGACGTAAAAAATGCTATTAATATTTGTTTTACATCACTAGTAAAAAAGATAAACAATAAGATGGCAAAAGTGACAATGATATTTAGGTTCGAGAATATTTTAATTCCTTTATTAACACCTTGCCAAGCAGAATAACAAGCCACAGTAGAAATAAACACACATAGCAAAATTGTAGTTATTAGTCCAAAATCTTGGTTTGAAATATGATTTAAACCACCATTAATCTGCGTTGTTCCTAATCCGATTGCAGCCACTAAACCAAAGACAGTCGTTATAATAGTTATAACATCTACACTGTTTTTTAAGGTCTTGCTTTTAACATCGTCTTCTATAGTCGCACTAATTTTTACCTCCTTTTTCTTAACGTGTAATGCATAACCAACAATTACTGCAAAAAGTCCATAAAACGCCCAAGCTGTAAACCCCCATTGATAAAACGTAAACTCTAAAGCGACGGTTTGTGCAGATAAACCAGAAGTAAAAGGCGGATTTTGTTGCATAAAAACAGGCTCTTTCACTGCTCTTAATAAAATCCCAGATCCCATTCCTGCACTATATAACATAGCAGTCCAAGACCATAAAGAATATTCTGGTTTAGACGATGATTTTCCGAGTTTTATTCGTCCATATTTTGAAAAAGCAATTACCAATAATGCCAAAACACAACCAAAACCTAAATACAGATAAAAGTACCCAAAATAGTTTCTTACCCATAAAGAAGCAATTTAATAGCATTATAACTAGCTTCCGTAGCAAAAAACACAATCAAAGTACACGCAAATATGATGCTTACTGATATTGATAAAATGAAGTGTTTCTGAATATATTTTAACATTAAAGGTAT